>CAYTAW010000013.1:0-3079 GCA_964435675.1 uncultured Bdellovibrionales bacterium | reverse complement strand
GTTCCATCCTCGATTCTCTCTAACATAGTCGCCGCCGAATTTCTGACTTCGGTGAAGCTTGTAAGAGGCAACACTCGACCGGCTTCATCAGGGTTATGGCAGGTGGCGCAATGCTTCTCAACCAAGGGGCCAATATCGCGATCCCATTTCGGCATCAGCTGATCGAGCTGCGGACGCTCTATAGGACACCCTTCGGCGTCAGTTAATGGAATTTCAATTGGGCGATCGGCCTGAATATTGGCAAGCACATCCCGCAGATAATCTAACTTAACAACGGGGTTCGAACCGCCGACAGTAAGCGCGTCGTCAATAGCTCCGCGATAAACGACTTGATGCGCGCTGTTCAGCACGAAGACTTCTGGAGTGCGCTCCGCCCACAGCGCATCGGCAAGCACGGCGTTTTTGTCGACAAGTACCGGGAGCTTAACGTTATACTCCCGCGCAAATTTCTCTACACCGGCTTGAGTCTCATCGCCTTTGGAGAATGCCGCGACAAACTTCACGTCGAGCCCATTCGCAAATTGAGTCTGGAGCTCGTTCATTTTAACCATACTGCGCGCTGCGAGCGGACAATGAGTCGATGAAAAAACGATAACCGTGACCTCTGTCGGTTGCAGCGGTAATTTCTCTCCATCTTTATATGCTGTAGCCGAAGCAAGAATATTTGAGACGATTGCAGGATACTCGCGCCAGCGGTCGGCATTCGGAACGGCTGTTTGAGCGGCTTCGATGTTAACAATCGAAGGAATAGTAGAATTCGAATCATGACTTGCCGACGCAGGCTGACTGGGCTCACAGCCAGCCGCGAACACCATTCCCGCAGCCAGTGTAAGCGGCGCCTTACAACGTTGAAAAAATGATAGATCCATAGCCCCCTCGATACATCAAAGAATGTCACATCAATTGCTTCCAGCTATATGAGGGGAGCCAGATCTCTTATCGGAGCGATCCGAGAGACGCGTAAAGCCGCAAATTGTTCCGCGTCAAAAATAACCTACCACCCAGCACGAAGTCAAACGACGTATCCATTCAGCCGCCCCTGTGGATTAGCCCCCTAACATATTGACTTGATTTAAATTTAGTGCAGCTTATACTCGGCCTCGACGTGGAGATCTGCACTGATGGGTGTACAAGCAGAACAACATACGAACCAATCGACAGAGCAGATCGACCGGATTGCGGCGCGCATAGAATTTTTACGCGAGCATGTCGTTCGCCCCTACCTCGAGGATTTGGCGCTTCTCGGCTTGCAACGGGGCCCCTCCGCAAAATCGACCATCGAAGAAACTTTGCAGAAATTCGAAATGACGCTGCGCCGCTCCGAAGCTGGCGAAACCCATCGGGCCATTGCGCGCGATCTTAAGCTTGGTGAACGAACGGTAAGCGACTGGGTCAAAGGCGAGCGCCTTCCCACACTGCTCAGTTTTGGATCGCGCGAGATACGGTCGCGTCGGGCCTATGATTTTACTCCACCGCGCATCGAATCCACTTCGTTCGCCTATTTGCTCGGCGCATATTGCGGCAGCGTTCATTCGGGTCATTCAATTTATCATTTTCGGCCCGAAGTCGGAGAACTCGAAGTAGCTAAGCGGATAGCCGAAGGTTTCGAAAGCGTGGTTGCAAGCAAAGCAAAAATAACAATGAGCAAAAAAACGAGCCGAGGCGATCAACCGCTCTATGAAGTGAATTGCCTCAGTCTTCCAATGAGTCGACACATGAATACGGTGTCTGCCGGAAACACTCGGGTTCCGTGGGAGCACCTCGGAACGGAAAGCGAGCGAATCGCATTTCTGCGTGGCGTTTTCGACCTCAATAGTTCCGTCGGCGTAAAGCAGGCTAAGACGCTTTCAGTACAGAAGACTAAGGGTGAATTTTTAATTGTCGAGTTAGCGCATGTGCTAATGCGGGTAGGCATAGTTCCGCGCGTTACTACTGGAAAAAAAGCATTTCTGCAAATTAACGAGGTTCGGGATCTACGCGCGTTTGCCGAGCGAATTGGACTCACCGATCCGATACAACAGCAACGCCTCGAATCGATTGGTTCGCGAGAGGTAACACGCGCCACTTATAGCGCGGATACTTACCGCAGGGCAAAAAATTATTGGATGACAAATCCTCAATCCACAAACGAACAAGTTGCCAAGGCGATAAACGTCACATACGACACAATTCGCAGTTGGCGCGACCGCGGTGTTGTTCCAAAAGAAATTCTACGCGCAAATGAACTGAATACATTGCTGATCGGACATGAGAAGCAGGTCGATCTTATCTGTGTATTATACCGAGAGGGCGGATTAAGCAGCGCACAGAGCCGAGATGCCGCCTCGTGGGCCACAGAACTCCAGACTCGTGAAGTTCTTGAAATGCTCAAGGAGGAAAGCATCGAGCCGCGCACCAATCCAGAGCTCGTGTGGGACATGCTGGCAAACAACAACGGTGCATCGCCGGAAGTGGATGAAATCGAGCAGCTCACGCTTCCGCCAGTTGAAATAAACGCGCCAACGCAGTCGAGCGCGCTACCGGAGGAATTGCAGGGATTAGTATCGTTTCGCGATGCGATCCTCAACGGACGCTATGATCACCTAGAATTCATGGAACCACTGAGAAAGGTGATAGAGAAAGCGGCGCAGCTTCACTTCCCCCTTCTCTCCTTCGAGAACTTTTTGCAGCAGTTACGTCCCGAACAGTTAGCGCTTGGCCGTGCGATAATTCTGGCATCCGCGCCGCCCAAGGTGGCCGAAGAGTACCGCGAATTTTTGAGCGACGGCGGTGCACTTTCGGATAATTTAAATATGGATTCCTAAGCCTGCCCCCCTTCATAAACGCCTCGCGCTCGACGTTCTGCAAGGGAAATAGCGATCAGTCGGTTGATGGTCAAAGAATATCGATTATTGCGATGAAAGTATCTTTTCTAACTTCTCTTTCAACGTCTGTTGGGTAAAGGGCTTGCCAATATAATCCGAAGTTCCCGATTCGATTGCTTCGATAACATTCTGCCGCTGATTAAGAGAAGTTACCAGTATGAACGGTAGCGTAGCCGAACGCTCTTCACCCCGCAGCTTTCGTAAAAGCTCAATCC
>CAYTAW010000012.1:1111-18785 GCA_964435675.1 uncultured Bdellovibrionales bacterium | reverse complement strand
GGATCAAAAACAGGCGGAATCGGTGCAATGAGAATCAGTTTTCGGTAAACGGTCACAGTTCGAAGTCAGCGGAGTCAACCCACGGAAGCGGCTACGATCACAACAATCGGAGCGCGATACGGACTCCACAAAGAAAACTGTTGACCGTTCCCTTTTTGAGCTGACGGGCAACCGATTGCGTTGTCCGTCAGGTTCGGGGCCCGCTCACCGCAACTAATACTTGTGACGTTGCATCTCCATCCACCGCAAACGGAAATAACTGTCTCGCGGCGTAATGTATCCGCTTTCGAAGCCAGCAATTGCGGAAATTAAAATCGCAATCGAATCGAGAAAGTTCGCGCCCGAAGAATGAAAATATTTCTGCCCTTCAACGAAAACTACTTCGCCGCGCTTTACCGCCGGAAGAGTCTCCCATTCAGGCAGCCTTTCGAAAGCTTTAAAACATCCGAGCGACTGCTTAAGATCCATCCCTTGTGGTGAAACGATCAAAACATCAGGCTTAAACGCGGCTATCTCCTCCCACTCGACTGTCGGCTCACGCAGGTCAATTGAATTGGTTTGACTAATAGCCGAACACAATTTAATCACATCCGCGATCCAGCGGCCGCCGAGCGATAGTGGAACTACAGAGGATACAAAGGTGACGCGCTTGTTCTTCATGCGTTCGTAGAAATTATCTATCCAGCTCATCACCTGAGCGCGGACGCGGTGCGCGATGTCGAGCGCTTTATCTCTAGCGCCGATAAGCGCCCCAACTTTCTCGTAGCCCTCGAGCACAAAATCGAAGGTTATTGGCGAAATAGATCGAACAAGCACCGAAAAACCGAGCCGTTCGCTCAACGCTTTGGAGAGCGCCTCCTCCAGCTCTTTGCCGGCACGATCAAATGGAAGCATAGTCAGAATAAGGTCAGGCTTTAGCGATTTAATTTTTACGAAATCTGCTTGAAATCGATTCAGACAATCTTCGAGCGCCAAGCCCGATATAGTAGCTGACGAGCGCGACAACTTGGCCGAGTCGGTAACACGTTCAACTCCCGGCTTGTCGCCCGCAGGGCACGAGGCAGAGATACCAACCAGATCCTCGGCGCGACCGAGCGAGATAATCAGCTCAGTGATAAAGGGCTCTAGGGAAACGATCCGCATAGTTCAAGACAAATGGCAAAAACTCCGATGCTTACTATATCGGCAGGACAACAAAATTGCTTGCCCCGTTTAACAGCTCATAGTTGAATATATAGGTGAGCGAATCGAGGTACCGGGTGGTTTCGTTTTTATTATGTTTTCAATAAGTTGACTATGGGGCTCAAAACTAAACGCGGTATCACACCGATTCTCGCGCTGGCGGCGCTTCTCATTCTTGTTTTTGGTTGCAGCCCCTCTCTCGATAAATTCGACTCGCTGGCGAATCAGGGCATTCTGCCACTAAGCAATGACAATGCGCACCTTGGCGCCAATCTTTTCCTAGCGCGCGAAGCGCAGCGCAGCAGCTATCTGCGTAGTTTTCTCGAGAAACGGGGTGGTCCGACTGCAATCGAAGTCCTTACCGAGTCGCGAAGTCACCCGACGATGATTCTTTTCTATCCCTTAAAAAAGGAAGTTTACGCGGCCGACCTCGATAGCACGGAAAATTCCTATCAATGGATACTGCGCGGACCATTTATGATGGAGCGGCAAGACTATCGCGAATTGAACGGCATGGGCGTCTCATTCGCAGCTGAACCGGTTTTTCTTATGTCGGGCCAGGTCGTGCGCTTTGGCGCAAAGCCGGTAGAGACCTCCTCGCGCGCGCTTCTTCCGGTTGTACCCACTCCTCGCCCCACGCCGGTCAGGAAAAAATCATCGGGCGCTATCATCAACCGGCCAGCGGTCGAAATAGCGACCCCTTTCAAACCGCTCAACTCGGATCAGCAAGCGATTGCCATCTCTCAAGGATTCGCGGAACGCGCGGACAACGGCGACCTGATTCATACCGTCCGCTCGGAAAAGGAAACGGTCGAAGAACTTGCGGCCTGGTACACGGGCGCGCCAGCGAATGCGAGCATGATTCGGCTGCGAAACAATCTGCTTTCAACGACGCCTCTCACTCCCGGGATGCGAATTCAGATACCCTTTGCTTCGGTCAAGCAGTTCAAAGTCTTCCAACCGAAGCAGTAAGCGGAGCCGCTTGCGCTCCCTGCTAATACAGTCAAAAATGTTCGTGTAATGACTGTGAGGACCTCAATGAAAACGATTTCTTACCTTTTGTTAACAACGCTGGCAATTACCGGCTGCTCCCTGTTTCAACGCGAGCCCGGACCCGCCGAGCGCATCGGGCGCGCAATCGATGATATCCGCAAAGGCGTTGATGAACTGGCTCCAGATGAAACGCCGGAAGAGCGCCGTGCTCGTGAAGACCGCGAATGGCGCCAACGACAGGATGACTATTATCGACGCCAACGCTCACACACCTCGCGCGGTTCGCAACGAGATTCTGAATCTGATTACGACATTTACCGGGACAGCGAGGAGCGCGAACGGGCTGAACGCGACCGGGAATTTTGGGAAAATCCGCCGAAAGAGTCAGAACGCGATAACGATCGATACTAGGCGGATTACGAGTCTGCCTGCGTAAGCGGAGACTCCCTGCGCTGTCGCGCTCTTTTGCGCATATTGAGATTAATGGTCTCGACAAACATCGAGAAGGCCATTGCAAAGTAGATATATCCTTTTGGCACATGGACGTCGAAGCCCTCAATCATGAGCGTTAAGCCCACCATCATGAGGAACGAAAGCGCCAGAATTTTTATGGTTGGATGCGATTCCACAAAATCGGCGATAGGCTTAGCAGCGAGCATCATGACGCCCACGGACACGACGATTGCCAAGGCCATTAGCGAAACTGTATCGACCAGGCCGACCGCCGTGATTACCGAATCAAGCGAAAACACGATATCGAGCAAAATGATTTGGCCGAGCACCGCTTTCAGTGAAGCCGTTGATCCAGTGCTTCCGTGCTCTCCCACACCTTCCATGCTCTGGTGAATTTCGTGCGTTGCTTTTGCGAGAAGAAATAGGCCGCCGCCAATTAAAATAAGGTCGCGGCCGGAAAATTCCATCCCCGCAATAGCAAACCAAGGCGCCACCAGCCCCATCACCCATGATATAGAAAAGAGAAGCGCCAGACGGGCAATCATCGCCAAGCCAATCCCCAACTTTCGCGCCAATTCACGCTGCTCGGATGGCAGACGACCGACCAAAATGGAAATGAAAATAATATTGTCGATACCGAGAACAATTTCGAGAGCACTCAGGGTCGCAAAAGCGATCCATGCCTCAGGGGAAGAGATCCAATTAAACATAATCTTCGCACTAAAATACGAACTACGCGCCCAGGCGCAACGCTCTCAAATCTACATCAGGAAAACGGACGTGAACAGACGACAATCGGCTAGCCGTATGATTCTTGGGGACCAGAACCAAAGTCTTCAGGCCCGCGCAACTCTTCCAGCATACGGCGTAAGGAGCTAGCATGCCCCCGCTGCCAGTGGTGGGAATGGTGCTGCGGCCAGTCCGAGATGAGTTCTAGTTTTCGGCGGTAGAAAATTTCATTTCTCTCCAAAACAGCGCGAGCCTCTTCGATAAAATCGAGGTCCTCGCTCGAGATGTTGAAAATCTTATCTTCGTCGAGTTGAATCTGCCGTATGGGCTGACTGCGGCTGACTACGGTAAAACAAACCCGGCCATCGTTAAGGAGCATCTGCTGAAAATCTTCATCCGCAATAATATTTCTGAGCACGACGCTATCGATATCCATTCGAGAAAATTTCTGCGGAGAACGGCCCGACTCGCTTACTCTTATGGCGACATCTACGACGTCGGGACAAAAAATATTCACGAGCGAGTCTAAAACATCGACGATTCTTTCGGCCGAAACTGAAGCTGCAATTCCGGGAACAGGATCGCCGGTTTTGTGATCTTTAAAATCTCGGCTACGAAATCCCTCCTGGGGGCAAAATCCGAGAGGGTGCGTCAATTGAATGGCACCAGTCAAACGAAACCCCGATTCGCGAAAAGCATTTAGCGACGTTCCTTTGAAACGCTCATTCACCAAATCGTGGTGACCGGACGGCTCACGACTTCGCGTCGATGAGTCCTCCAAATCTCCTTGTGCCCCAAATTGAGGATCACCGCCAAGCATCTCGTACTCTCAAAACTAGCGTTCAAGACAACTACGAAAAACCGAGATTTAAATTCACCGCAGAATAGCAATAGCCCCTTTTAAAAGATAGCGACAATTTAAGGCAATTCTGCGTGTGTTACTCTTTGGTTAAATAGGTTATCCACTTTTCAAATAGGGTCTCATGAACAAGCCCCCCTTTCCTCACATTTTGCAACTTTCCACCAAATTCGCCAGATTTCACCCACGAGCCGCAGATTACGCAAGGCCCCCAAGCCCATAGCGCAAACTAATCACAAAACATAACTCTTACTGGGGTGAAGCGCGTTCGCGCAAAGGGACGACAGCCCCTTGGGCACAGCACCGAGCGAAAACCAAGCGTATGTCTAACTGGGGTGAAAGCGCGTTTAGCGCTGAGGGGCTCGGCCCCTGGGCACAGCGCCGAGCGGAAATCGGAATTGGGGCGCAAGCCCCTTGGGCACAGCGCCGAGCGGAAATACTGCCCAGGAAAGGACTTGAACCTTCACGACCTTGCAGCCACCAGACCCTTAATCTGGCGTGTCTACCATTCCACCACCTGGGCAAAAGCGTCAAAACGATAAACTATTCGTCGGGAAAATGGAAGAGCGCTGCTCTTGATTATCAAAGAGTTATAGCTACTTTTTCTCTTCTGTTTTAACAGAAGCTTCAGCGGCAGGTACCGGCTCAGCGTCCTTCTTCACTTCAACGCTCGGTTGCGAAGGTGGTACGGCAACGGCGGGTGTATTCTCGGAAGTGGCAACAGCTTTTGCGGCCTCAGGCTTGGCAGCTTGCTCCATCACCGAACCGGCGAGTGGATCTACAACGGTACGCGAAGCCTCCGCAGTTTGCGTTGAATAAGCACGCACCAATAGGATCGACGTGGCCATGAATGCAATAGCAACACCTGTGGTGAGGCGGGTAATGAAATCAGCTGCTCCACCGGCACCAAATACGGTGTTACTTCCTCCACCGAAAGCCGCTCCCATATCGGCGCCTTTTCCCTGCTGAATGAGGACGAGCCCAATGAGCGATAAGCAAAGCAGCGTGTGAACAGCAAGAATGAAACTAAACATGATTCTTAACCCCAGTGGCGCTAATTGACGACTTTGAGAACTCCCGAGCTATCCTGCCTTTTAGCAAGAATATCAATAACTTTCAACGCAAGGTCGCGAAAAACCTTACCTGCGACCGTTTCAGGCTGGCAAGCTACCGGCGCCCCACTATCTCCCCCCTCCCGGATTTGCTGAATTAGCGGTATCTGAGCCAATAGAGGCAAATTAAGGCGCTCAGCAAGGCGAGCACCGCCCCCTGCCCCAAAGATTTCATAGCGCTGGCCATCCGGCGCCACAAAGCCCGACATATTCTCAACAATCCCAAGTACCGACACGTTCACCTTGGAGAGCATATTTATCGCCTTGCGAACATCTGCCAGGGCGACCTCTTGAGGAGTGGTTACGACGACGGCGCCATCGAGCGAGACGAGCTGCGCGAGCGAAAGCTGCGCGTCACCTGTACCGGGCGGCATGTCGACAATAAAGTAATCGACCTCTCCCCAACTCACATCGTGAAAAAGCTGATTCAGCGCCTTGTTGAACATCGGCCCTCGCCAGATAACCGCCTCATCGGGATGTGGGAGGAAAAATCCAAGCGAAATATACTTAATCCCGAATTTTACCGGAGGGATGAGCTTTTGTTCATGATCGGGGATTACGTCGCCCCCACCGAAGAGCGTCGGAACGCTGGGACCGTAAAAATCGCCGTCAATGAGCGCGACCTTAGCACCGGTCTGCCCAAGAGCAATTGCCAAATTCGCCGCGACAGTCGACTTACCGACGCCGCCTTTGCCTGAAATGATCGGAATAATCTTAGCCATACCTTCGCTTCACACGTTCTTAAATTGTTTCAGTAAATGAGCCCGAGCAGTGAGCGGCCAGTTATTTGAAAGTCTAGTTACTTTCTGCGGGCTGCTCTTCGAGCGGCTCAACATTCAGCTTAGGACGAGTGACAACAGCTGCGGGAGTTTTCCCCGACTCTGCCGGTTTTTTCTTGGAAACATTTTTCCACTTCGTCAACTTGAGCGCGCAATCCGCCACATTCTGATTGGTGGAAAACTTGCGCTCAACCTTAGCTTCCGGCTTAAGAGTATATGAATAGTAATCGGACTTCAACGGCTTGCTGCCCCGTCCTAGCTGCACCAACTCAAGCGAAACCGTGTACGTATCTTTAGTGTTATTAACTACTTTCATCACCCAATCACGGGCGCCCACGCGCGAGACGGAGCCACCGATTGGCGGCGCCTCATCGCTCAGCACATCGTCCCCCCACGGTGCGGGCACGAAAGAACCCGAGGTCCCTGCCGTACGAGTCTGCGATAGCGTACCGGAACTTGGTAGCTCCTTCTTTTTCTTCTTTTTCTCTTCGGCTGCTAGCGCTTCATTGGCCTTTCGTTTTGCAGCAGCTGAAGAATAACTTTTCTCAGATTCAGCGAACGCTTTGCGCGGAATCGACAACTTTTCCGGGTGAAGATAGCTGAAAGAGGCGCCAGCAATAAACGGAATAAGGAAGACCGGATTTACCACTAAGCAGAGGGCTGCAACAATGCTCCCTAGCAGGCGTTTTCTATGCTGTCCTAATTTCATCAGACAAGGATAGGCAAAATGACATCCTGAAGCAATTACCCTTCTTGCCGCTGATATTTTTAATTTATCCGGCGAGTTGAATAACGAATCGGCAGCCGCTGCTCAGTTAGATCGCAGCAAGGCCCCCTCCCACCGGCCCTGGGCATGCCGCTTCAGAATATAGAGTTCTCTCGAAAAAATAAGCGGCAGTCGAATCTCGCCCGTGACCCGATACATTCGACCAACGCTATCGTATTGATCAGCAACGGCGATGGTCGCACATCCGCGACTTCGTTCGGTGCAGCCGTGTGTTAACCCCGGCAGCGCGGCATCAATAGCGGCAAATGCTCGCTGTTGCGCTGTCGCGGCCGAATACGGCACAACGTTCTCGGGAATCGGCATTGACTGACTAGACAATTCGAGACGGCAGACTTCGTTGACCCGGCTGCATATCGCGGGCAGCACGCCTTCACTAATCGACGAGGCAATTTTCTCCCATTGCGCGGGAGCGCTCTCGTCGATCCAATACGGTTGACCGGAATCTTTTGGAGGATTTTTGAGCAAAACAGATCGGACCTCCTCTTTCGCTTCAAAATAGGCTCTCGAATCGAGATTTTCACTAGCATCAGCGAAATGACGCTGCGCGTCGGAAAACAACTTCTCGCGATAATTTGCGCCGAGCGCGTTATTGGAAAAAAATAGAGACTCAGGTTTCAAACGCGACTGAGCGCTGTCAATTGACTTAATTTTCTCTTCAATCTCTGCGCAGCGATATTCAGAGTGCTCATCGACAAACTTCTGCGGCTCGACACCATTGGTATACAGCGCTACGAACTCGCCTTCGAGACGAGATGAGGAAATCGAGAGCGAGGGGTAGTGCCGCAACTCTGCGGGCAGATCGATTGCGCGCGGACCATCTTGCAAACAGCTGCGCTGCACCCAACGCGCCGATTCCGGCACGGGCACCTCCTTGGAAACAATCTTCCAGCAGGCGCTTCCGCGATCGACTGCCGCCGGAAGCGGACAAATCGCATTTGCGTCGGCCAAGCCGCACAATTCCCTCGATTCATTTTCGGCGACCAGTGAAATTCCGGGTAGGCCACGGTTTTCGGGGCACGCAACCGTTGTGCGGCTCTCACCGCAAGCCGCGCCCGCAGAGACACCTGACGAGACAAACCCCATTACGCCCTGTTCAGCAAGAGAAGAAAGACCGCTGCTGGTATCAGTCGCGCACAGCGTTCGGTACTCTACACTTTCGGCCTCAGCAGCAAGCACAACAGTATCCAATCGCGGCACCCCTGCCGCATGCGAGCTGCGGGAACACCGATCGCGTGGAGACAACTCGAAATCGGCGCGGGAGATCAGCTGATCACATCGCACCGACGCGGATTCTATCCGATATTGAGGCGTAAATATCGAAATCTCCCGCGCCCGCCATTCGAGCGCTTGAGCGTTCGAATAATCAGAAATCAGAGTAAAGGTCAGCGTGACAGGGATCCCAACTGCCACGGCGATGGCTTGGTGAGCTTCCACTTCGACTCCGTAGCGGCTCAGCAGTTCGCGCGAATAATTGCCGGTCGGAGCGCCGCGCGGCACAAAGTTGCTCACCCCGCTCCCCGAAAGCCGCCTGCCGCCAAGCCGCCGGGAAACCATACGGCCGTCAATGCGCTGCGAGACCGACAGCTCAACCGCCCCCTCTGCGCCGTTACGCGTTCGCACCATGCCGCGAACGTCAACCATCAAATACGTAAAGCGCGGCCCTCCTCCGCTGCGAAAGTCAGAATCGATCATCGCAAACTTCGTGCTGCGATCCGGAAAAAGCTTAGCGCTATCGCAAGGCATCGAAAAATCAACCACCCCATGGCGCCGCAGAAAGCAGCGTTCCCCATCGCGCAGCTCATCGGCCGCGCCGCCGAACAAACTTTCACGCGATACGGTAAACGAGACTTCCGCGCGAGTGCGGCTAGACTCCCGCGCATCGGTGGAATATCGAAGCCACACATCCGATACGGGAACGCGAACCGCCGGAAGCGCTTCGCCAACCGCACTCGGCGATTCCTTTACAAGCGGAACGAACGCGCCGTCCGGTGCGAGATCAACATTGGGAAAAGCACGCGTCTGCAGCGCGTAGAATACCGAGCCGTGCGGTCTAAAAAGCTCGCGGTGGAATTGGTACTGATACTGCGGCCGCGAATAGCGCACCGACTCAATGACCGCTGCCTGCGCACGATCAATTTGGTGAAGGGGCAATCCAAGCCAGCGCGCGGTGGCGCTGTAATGAAACTCTTGCGCGCGGTAGGTCGGCGCCACTAGGCGTCGATAAACGTCAAAGCGATCCTCACTGTGTCGCGGCGCAAACTCAGTGCAGTCGCCGCTTGCCGGCGTCAAGCAGCGCAAGGCAGAACGGAGCCCCTGATCAAGCACGGCATGCGCCTGAAAAATGCGGGTAATATCGGCTGCTCCAAGAATGATTACGAGCAAAATCGGATAGACAAGCGCTTGCTCAATAATCGTGCTCCCCTCTTGTGTTCCGCGGGTTATACTCATAGGTACAGGCGCGAGCGTAACAGCGTCGATAACAAATTCAATTACAATTTGGTCCGCTGAATTCTCAGATGATTCGTCAGCGGAAACGTGCGCCGCATACGCCAATCGCCACATCTCGTTAGATATTCTTCAAGAGCGAAAGCGCAAGAGACGGCGATTGATTTGCTTGCGCAAGAATTGCTTGGCCGGTGCGCTGAAGAATAGTCGCTCGAACAAGCTGCGAAGATTCAGATGCGATATCAGCATCGGTTATTCTCCGCGCCGCCTCAGTAGTCGCTACCCGCGCGGAACCGATGTGACTCGCGGCAATCGCAAGCCGGCTCATCTGCGCGCCGATTCCCCCACGAATGGCGAGGATCGAATCGACTGCCGTTTTTAGCGAATCCAATGCGGTGCGGGCGCTAGCAGTGGACGTTAAGAAAACAGAGGGTGTCTGGATGTAACCGAGCGCAGACGGAATGTCGGTCGACCAGCTAGAAGAGCCTCCGATCGAGCCATTATAGTTATTTCCAGAGACATCAGTTACGACCGAGCCACTTCCATCGTTGTAGTTAAGCGAGACCTTCAGATTGGTACTGTCCGGGTTTTGCCCTCCCCCCGCTAATTGCGCAATCTCGGTCGCAGAGAGCGCCCGCTCGTAGAAACGCGTGTCGGTTATATTTCCGCTTATACCATAGCCAGTTTGCACGCCGAGCGTCGGGGTACCGTTCGGACTGGCGGTGCCGGTATTCGTAAGAGCGCCATTTACATAGAACGACCAATTGGTGCCCGAACGCGTCACGGCGTAATTCACCCATTGATTTGGATCAAGATCCGTCGTTGAACCCAAGGCATTGAACATAACGCCACCGAGTAAAAGACTGATTCGTTTCCCACTTCCCGTTCCGGGCGCGTCACTAACAAAAATCCCATATCCGTTACCATTTGAATCTCCGACGTATGCGAGCAATCCTCTTTGATTTACGTCGTCGAGTTTCGCCCATACGGATATCGTAATATTCGTGTTCTGATTTGTTACCGGACCCACAGTTACCACACTGGTCGTCGTATCAAAATCGAGAGAACTGCCGCTGGGGGCAACGCCCGCGCTCCCTATCCCCACGAGAGCATTTGATCAGTCCCGTTAACTCCGGTCTGAATGGTAACGGTGCGATTTGTCGCCGTTAGCGGTTTGATGCCGTTAAATTCAGTGGATTCCCGAATGCGCGCATACTCGCTGGTCAAAGCCTGCGCTTCCGTATTCAAGGCCTCGCGCTGTTTCGCGCTATACGTTCCATTTGCGGCCTGCTCTGAGAGTTCGCTGAGTCGCGTTAAGATACCCGTGAGCGCATCGAGTGCCCGTCCGTTATCGAAAGGAGGCTGATTGCGTCATTGGCGTTGCTCAGGGCTTTGGTATACAGACGCTGCTTCACATCCAATGCAGAAGCCGTAGCAAGCCCGGCCGGATCATCCGATGGACGGTTGATCCGCAGCCCCGAGCTCAACCGCTCGGTAACGGTTGCAACTTTCGCCGTATTGACGTCAAGAAGACGCCGCGTGCGAAGACTTGCTATGTTACTGCCTATCGTAATCGACATACAATTTCTGTGGCTTCCTCCCCGGAAATCTGCACAGATTCTCCCATATCGTTTTTCGACCTTTTTCAAGAATATTCCGACGCTTAAATCATCCGACAAAGGCAAATACAGATTCCTTGCAAGCCGTTGTGCAGAGAATTCGCACCCACTCATGCAAAAAAAATCAGAACGAACATCATAAAATGGCGGGGTTAACCTACCTGAAATCACTTTATCTACATGTACCATAGCAAAAATAACTTCGTTCCTAGGAGTTAGGCTTAGAAATTGGCTAAAGCCGCTCTTTTGAATTCACAGCGGCAGTGCAAATATAGGCAAAATGAAGATTACGATAGTTGACGGCGAAACTGCGGCGCATGGCGGGCTCGACTGGGGCCCAGTTCGCGCGCTCGGAGAAGTCACCGAATATCCGCTTACCATCGCCAGCGAGATCGTAGCGCGTGTTAAGGACGCGCAGGCCGTGCTTACCAACAAGGTCCCTTTCTCTCGCGCCGTACTCGATCAGCTCCCAAACCTCAAATACATCGGGGTGACGGCAACCGGGTATAACATCATCGACATATCCGCTGCGCGCGAACGCGCGATTGCGGTTACGAATGTCCCCTCTTATTCTACCGCCGCCGTCGCGCAACATGTGTTTGCGTTCATTCTTTCGTCCTGCTCGCCGATTACCGAATACAACCGCCTTTCACAGACAGGCGCATGGAGCAAAAGCCCCCAATTCTGTCTCCTCGATTTTCCGATTAGAGAGTTACGCGGCAAAACTCTGGGCATCATTGGATACGGAGAGATCGGCAGGCAGGTAGCCGAAATCGCGCGCGCGTTCGGGATGCGGGTGATTATCGCCGCTTTGCCCGGGCGCGAGTCGCCTGGAAAAATCGCGCTCACAGAGATGCTCCCCGAAGCAGATTTCGTAACGCTCCACTGCCCCCTTACGGAGCAGACAAAGGAATTAGTAAACGCCGATTTCCTACGGAAGATGAAGCGTGAAGCAGCGCTTATCAATACGGCGCGCGGAGGTTTGGTAAACGAACTCGATCTGCGCTCGGCGCTTAGCAACGGAACCATTGCGCATGCGTTTCTTGACGTCTTGAGCGTTGAGCCTCCAGCACCGGATCATCCGCTGATTGGACTCGCGAACGCAACAATTTCCCCGCACATTGCTTGGGGAACAAAAGAAGCGAGACAACGCCTGATAACTGAGTGCGCTGAAAATTTAGCAGCGTACAAGAAGGGCGAGAAAAGAAATCGGGTTGATTAAAAGCGAACGCGTTTAACGACTCCTCGGCGAACGATTGTCAACAATCACGCCGCCCAAATTCGGCTGGCCATAATTATTTCCGGGCGCAACAGGAGGCTGGGGCGGCTGAGGCACCTGACCAACAGGAACCTCCCCCGAAGTTGACCACACCTTCATCTTTCGCCCATTGTGTTGAATCTCTTCGCCAGGAATCACTGGTGGAAGCCGGCGATCAAATGAAGCGGCCGAGCCCGTTACCGCAACGTCTTTGGAATTCATGTGCGGCGGTTCTTGATCCGCAAACGCCCGCGCAGGAAGCAAGGCGGCAATGAGCGCGAAAGCAAATAAGCAACTACGCATGGCAGTCTCCATCCAATTAACTCGACCTAATCATTTTAACATACAGACATGAGTTCCGGCCAAGCATAATACCCTCTTAGACCAAGAAATTATCCTGATTTTCCGCATTTTTGCCCGAGCGCTCAACCAACATTTGTTATCACCTGTGGTCATAATGCCCATAGGTGGGCGGTCGAATACCGACTGCAGCATGCCAAAAGCTGTTGCGGGGAAGCACCACCTGCCGGCGTTACCCCTCACTCCTTGCACCAAAAATCCTGATAGGGCACTCTTTGCGCTATGGCACATCCCAAAAGCGCGGTTGTTCTCATTTCCGGACGCGGATCGAATCTTGAGGCCCTACTCAAGGGGAGTTCCGATCGAGACGGCGCCCACAGTTACCGAATTACCAAAGTATTGAGCGATCAGGACGCTCCCGGACTCGAACACGCACGCAAGCGCGGAGTTCCAACCGAATACTTCCTGAGATCATCCTTCGCCGATAAGCAGGGGCAGCGCAACGCAATCTTCTCTGCTATCCGCGAACTTAATCCGGATTTAATTCTACTCGCGGGATTCATGATGATCGTCCCCGAGGAATACACCCGGGAATTCTTCGGAAAGATGATAAACATCCACCCCTCCCTGCTCCCCAAATATCCAGGCCTGCACACCCATCAACGCTCGATTGAAGCTGGAGAAAAAACGCACGGCTGCTCGACCCACTTCGTCGACCACGGCGTCGACACAGGCCCGCTCATAGCGCAGGCCGAGTGCGCCATTCAGAGCGGCGATACTCCCGATTTACTCGCTGCGCGCCTGCTACCCCTTGAGCACATGCTGTACCCCTGGACGGTACACATGCTGGCCGCCGGCGAGATCCGCCTCTCCGGCACGACTGTCGAATATACAGCGTCGGCTTTGCAATCTGCAAAAAGCCGCGGTATTCGCACATTTGAGAGTGCGGCAGCGAATTGAAAAATCACCGAATTGGTGTATAATCCCGGGGCTTTATTTCAGGGGAGTTCTCAGTGAAAGGCACGCATCCGCGCATTACGATTTTAGGCTCTAACACCGGAAGAAATGTAGGCGATGCCGCAATTCTCGCTTCAGTGCTTGATGGCTTGACGCAAGAACTACCGGACGCCGAGTTTTACGTCCCCACCCACAAGCCTGAGTTTGTCGACAAGCATTACGGTGATAAATACAACGTTAAGGGAGTAAGCATTCAGCCCTGGACAGGGAGCATCCGTTTTTTCGGCTTAACCACCTACTCTTGCCTGCTAAAGAGCGATATCGCGCTGATCTGCGACGGAATCATCTTCGGGCGCAAACTCTTCAATCCCTTTTTCAACTGGCTGATCACGCTGACCTTCGTAATTCCGTGGGCAAAGATCGTCGGATGCAAAGTCGTCTGTTTCAGTTGCGGTATCGGGCCTTTCAAATCGGCTCTCAGCCGCACGCTTGCGCGCTTTGTAATCAATAATTGCGATCTGGTGATTATGAGAGAAAACGACAGCAAGCAGCTCGCGGAAGAAATCGGTGTTACCCAGCCGATTCACGTTACCGGTGACGCCGCCTTCATAAACAAAGTGAGCGATGACGCTCGTGCGCAGGAAATCGCCAAGACCGAAGGAATCGATCTCAATCAACCGCTCCTCGGTATCAATATTAACTCGTACACCGATTCGTGGGTTGCTGATGACGATAAAACGCAGGCCAAGAGACCATTCGTCGAGATCATCGCTGAAGGCGTGGCCAAAGCCCGCACGCAGCTCGGGAACGAATTCACCCCGCTCGTCTTTTCAACGCACCCTATGGATAATGGAATCGCCTACGACCTTGCGAAGCGTCTCGACGCAAAGGTCGTTCCAAATTCTAAATACCTAAGCCACGACATGATGGCCGTAATGCGGCGCTGCCAGCTCTTTTTGGGTATGCGATTTCACTCGGTGGTGCTTGCGACGGCGGTTGAAGTGCCGGCAATCGGCCTCGTATACATGCCAAAGGTGCGCGGATTTATGCGTCAGGTTGACTGCGAAAAGTATTCAATTGAGCTTGGCGGCCTTACGCCACAAACAATAACCGAAAAAATCGTCGAAGGCTGGAAAGAGCGCTCAGAACTGCGTCGCAAGCAGAAAGTCGTCGTTGACGAACTGAAGCGCGGAGCGCGCAATGCGTCGGTAATCGTTCGCGAACGCTACTTTCCTGAATACTCTTCGGGCGTAAAGTCAGCCGTGGGCGAATTTGCCGGCGCGTAGGCGCTCAACGCTCACTTTTTTGTTTAGAGTACTTATTAGTTTCACTTAGAATTGAAAGTTATCGGGACGCGCGAAGCGTTCACTAACCTTGCGCATCACGTGCTGCATCAACTCGAAATCTTCCCCTAGAATCTGCCACAATGCCGTTCTCTGATCTCGAAGGTCGAACGCTTCAAGCGCTGCCTCGAAATAGCATTTCTTACCGAGCAGGGTCAGCTCCGGATGCCGGAACGTGTCTTCTGGCGCAAGAAATATATGATGGGATTTCTCAGTGCGGCTGGTGGCGAATAAAATTACGCGACCGATTGAATCTTGAAATTCGACAAAGGCGTAGCCATCGCGGAAATTATCTCGCTCTTGGGCGAAAAGAAGCGCGCTGTGAACCGATGAAAACCGAGCATTACTTTGCGGATGGACGGGCATCAGATTATCAAACAACAATCCATCTACCTGAATCCCCGTTAAATAATCGGTAATATCAGGATCGCACGCGCCGATTTCCAGAAGCTCATCGCCAACCACCCCTTCGACAAATTGGACTAATTTACTGGGAGGAATTAGCGGCAGACGAGACGATCGCAAATCGATTAGCTTTTCTAGGTCAGGGGAATTATTCGATTCGGCCGCGCCCCCTCTATCCCCTTTCGAATCGAACTCCGTCATACGCTACGACAAGAAACCAACTCCCATTCAGACTTACTGTATAGCAAATCCAGCCATTTGTTAAGAAACTTTGTTTCCGAATAAATACCCGACTGATATCGTCCTATAGCGATATGACACGGACGCAAATACTATTAATTAATATATTTATCATACTCACCCCCTTTGCTTTCGCGCTGGGAGAAGAGTCCTCAGCCACTATGGAAACGAATAAAAAAATGGAAGCCGAAGCAACATTCGCCGGAGGATGCTTTTGGTGCATGCAGCCTCCGTACGACAATCAGAAAGGCGTACTAAAAACCTACGTTGGTTATACCGGTGGAACATTTGAGAGTCCAACATATGAGCAGGTCTCATCAGGCACCACGGGACACACCGAAGCTGTCCGCGTAATCTACGATCCGAGCGTGGTTAGCTACCAAACACTCCTCGATATATTTTGGCGCAATATCGATCCGACGCAAGCAAATGGACAATTCGCTGATCGCGGATCGCAATACCGCACGGCAATTTTTTATCATAACGAAGAGCAGAAAAAACTTGCTGAGAAATCGCGCGATGCGCTGGTTAAGATGGCTAAGTTCTCGGCGCCAATTGTCGTTGAAATTTCGCCGGCGGGCGACTTTTACCAAGCTGAGCCGTATCATCAAGGCTATTACAAAAAGAATGCGACCCACTATAATTTGTACAAGCTAGGCTCCGGACGCGCCGGCTATATCGAGCGCACGTGGGGCAAAGATCATTGAGAAAACGCCCCTCTTTCGCAATCGCGTACAGCGGTAAATAATAGCGCAGCCACAACTATTGGAGAGCGCTTATGAGACTGACAAAAAAAATAGTACGCACCACCTGTGCTGCGGTGATTGCCGCATTTATTCAAAATCACACATCCGCACATGCAGCAGATTCTCTCTCTTTTTCGAGCCCAGAGGTTAAACCCGGCTCAACGCTGACCACAGCACACGTATTCAACGGATTCGGATGCACCGGAGAGAACCGCTCGCCCGCATTGAGCTGGTCTGGTGCGCCGGCCGGGACAAAAAGCTTCGCGGTTACAGTATATGACCCAGACGCCCCAACCGGATCGGGGTGGTGGCATTGGATGGTCTTTGATATCCCAGCCTCAGCAAACTCAATCCCGGCAAACGCGGGCACAATCGGAGGCGAATTACTTCCCAAGGGAAGCCGGCAGAACCGCATCGACTACGGTGTGGCCGCATTCGGGGGCGCCTGTCCGCCGCAGGGCGACAAACCACACCGTTACATCTTCACACTCCACGCCCTTAAGACTGAGAAACTCGACGTTCCCGCCGACGCAACAGCAGCACTCACAGGCTATATGATTAATGCAAATTCAATCGGAAAAACGACATTTACCGCGTACTACTCACGGGCAAAGTAAATTCCGAACAGTTAAATGCTGACGGATAGTGCGATCAAAGCTCACCCCGAGCACTATTTATCGGCAATCACCTTTAAATCACTCAATGTCCCCAATGCGGAGCCACCAAGAGTCGAGAAGCCGCCCGCATGGGGAAGGTGCTGCTCGAGAAAGGCAAATACGCTGTCGACAATAATCTGCGTATTCCGGTCGATTTCAATATTTAAAGAATCACCGACTTTTTTCTGACCAAATGTTGTCAGGCGAAGCGTTTCAGGAATCAACCATACCGTAAAGGTGCTGGATTCCTTATCAAACGAAGCGACAGTCAGACTTGCTCCGTTGACCGCAATATACCCCTTCGCGAAAATATACTTCTTCCACGCGACATCAACGGCGATCGACAGGACATGGTTATTTTCAGGCGTTTCGACCTTGGAGATGCGCGCGAGAAAATCAATATGACCGGAGAGCTGGTGACCGCCGACCTCGTCATTTGCCCGGGCAGCGCGCTCTATATTAACTTGCGACCCCTCACGTAACTGACCCAATGTCGTTACCGCGAGCGTTTGCTGCATTACATCAAAAGTGGCCAGATTTCCCGAAAGGCCGCTTACCGTAAGACATACTCCATCAACCGCAATACTTGCGCCGAGCTCGACCCCGCGCTCGGTCCCCTCTGGAAGGATAATAGCGATTGAGTGCAATCCGGGACGACGCTCAATTTTTTGAACGGAGCCAACGCCCTTTACGATACCGGTAAACATTTCTAGTCAGCCAAATCCGCCATCACCTCAATTACGGCACGCTTGGTATCTTCAAGCGGAGTTCCACAATGGGCGAGCGAGACAAAGCCCGCTTCATATTGGGA
>CAYTAW010000012.1:0-1101 GCA_964435675.1 uncultured Bdellovibrionales bacterium | reverse complement strand
CGGGTGAAGCCGGCCTCGAATTGGGAGGGTGCGAAGTAGACGCCGCGATCGAGCGACAAATTAAAAAAGCGCTTGAAGCGGTCGGTGTCAGATCGTTTGGCGTCCTCATAACTATGGACCGGTCCGGCCTGAAAAAAGAACCCGAACATCGTACCGATAGACGCCGCGCAAAGATCGATGCTATTTTTGGCTGCCGCCGTGCTAACGGTCTCCATAAGATCCGACGCCGCCGCAGCACATTTTTCAAAAACGCCCGGCCTGGTCCATTCAGTAAGCGTCGCGATTCCCGCCGCCATAGCGAGCGGATTCCCTGAGAGCGTGCCTGCTTGGTAAACCGGACCAAGAGGCGCGAGCATCTCCATTATTTCACGTCTTCCGCCGAAGGCTCCCACTGGAAGACCGCCGCCTATTACTTTGCCGAGCATAGTAAGATCGGGTTTAACACCGTAAATACCCTGCGCCCCTTCTAGCGCCACACGAAATCCGGTCATTACTTCGTCGAATATTAGCAGCGCTCCGTAGCGATCGCATAATTCACGAACACCACGCAAAAATCCCTCTTGAGGCGCAATAAATCCCGCATTGCCCACTACTGGCTCGAGGATGACCGCCGCACATTCATCCTTATTCTTCTTCAATGCCTGCTCGACGCTTTCGAGATTATTGAACTGCACCGTCAATGTATCCTGCGCAACGCTCGCGCTCACACCAGGAGAATCAGGAAGTCCAAAAGTTGCGACGCCGCTCCCTGCCTGCACCAAAAATGAATCGGCATGTCCGTGATAGCAGCCGGAAAACTTAATCACCTTTGGACGCTTGGTGAATGCGCGCGCGACGCGCAGCACCGCCATACCCGCCTCAGTTCCCGAGCTAACGAAACGGATGCGCTCAATCGAGGGCACATATTTCATTATTATCTCGGCGAGTTCGTTTTCACGCAGCGACGATGCGCCGTAGCTCGTTCCGTGTGCCGCTTGTTCCCCGAGCGCCTGGAGAACGGCGGGATGCGCGTGCCCCAAAACCAGAGGTCCCCAACTATTTATGTAATCGATATAGCGGTTATCGTCGGCGTCGATCAGATAGGCTCCTTCGCCGCGTTTG
>CAYTAW010000011.1:7670-19269 GCA_964435675.1 uncultured Bdellovibrionales bacterium | reverse complement strand
TTGTAGAGCCGCGCGCGCTCACGCTCGAGGAGATCCCAGATATAGTTAAACAGTACGCTCAGGGGGCGCGAAATGCGAAGAAGGCCGGCTTCGACGGCGTCGAAATCCATGGCGCAAATGGCTATTTGCTCGATCAGTTTCTGCAGGATGGTTCAAATCGACGCACGGATCGGTACGGCGGTTCAATCGAGAACCGCGCGCGATTGATGCTCGAAGTGACGGACGCGGTGGTTGCGGAATGGGGAGCGAATCGAGTCGGCATGCATCTCGCGCCAAGGGGGGATGCTCACTCGATGGGAGACAGTAATCCGTTAGCAACTTTTGGTTATGTCGCGGCACAGCTCGCCGAGAGAAAAATTGCGTTCATCTGCGCGCGCGAGAGCGTCGAGGGTACACCGCGAATTGGCCCTGCGCTTAAACGCATATTTAAAGGTCCCTACATTGCCAACGAGAAATTCACTCTGGAACTTGCCGAACGAGTAATTGGCGCCGGCGAAGCTGACGGGATTGCGTTCGGAAAGCTTTTTATCGCCAACCCCGATCTTCCCGAGCGCTTTCGTACAGGGAGCGCACTAAATTCTCCCGACCCATCGACATTTTATTCGCCTGGAGTAAAAGGGTATACCGATTATCCCGCCATGAATTGAACTTCGCTCGGGCAAAAAGCCAAGGAACGTAACTAAGTTTACCGACTTGGCATTTTGCAAGGAGTTAGAAATCACTAAAAGCCCCTAAAAATTCAAGTTTCATGAATTCTATTCGAATATATCCACTTTGCTAGATACCACGCTCCCTGTAGAAGGCGGACTAACTAATTTCACTTTTTTCGAGTAGTGCGTTATAAAGGAAGATAATGACGAGCGAATGAGGCGGAAGGAACTCGTTCGCTGTTTGAAATACCACTATCAACGCAATAACCTTAGGAATACGTGCGATGAAGATCACTCCCAACCCGTTCGAATCGCGTCAACGCGCTTTGGAAGAGGCCTTTTTTGAAAAAGTCGACAATCAATTGCTGGTAAATCTACGGGGCGAGTTAGCCCGCGTAGAAGAGGCTCATAAACTTTCCCACGTCTCCGAGATTCTAGATCAAAAGGTACTACAAGATTTGGTTCGTGCAGGTGTAACCGCAGAATCTCTTCTCGCAATGCGGTTTGTTCCCATGATTCGGGTTGCGTGGTCCGACCGTCAAATCTCGGCCGCTGAACAGGCTGCAGTATTAAAGGCCGCCGAATCGGAAAATGTAAAACCGAATTCGCCAGCATACAACTTACTGCGCAACTGGCTTGAACGGCCTCCCGAAGAAGCCGTATATACCGCATGGAGAGAATACGTTACTGAACTCGCGCGAGTGGTGCCCACGGAATCGCTTACAAAGCTTCGCGAACGGACTGAATCCTTATGCTACGCAGTCGCCAAAGCGACAGGAGGCGTACTCGGAATCGGCAGCATATCCAATGCTGAGCAGAGAATAATAGACGATTGCTTGAATGCGTATACAGTGAATCCCGATTAAACTTAGAGCTCTGGATATAGCTCAAATAGTCCGTCACAAATCCTAAGGCTGAACGAGACAACCGCGTCATCCCCGACGTATCTATTCTATTAATTATATGCCACCAGGTCGCGTCCTTAATGATTTGAAATCCGACTTAATAGGGCTTCGCCGCTGAGAGTCGGCAGAAATCACCATCAAACCTTCTCAACAGAAGCCTGACCAACCTCGTACTTTGGCGCAATAAGAGGCTCTATACTATTCTCAAGAGTAACTTCTTTTTAAGGAGAACGATATGAACTGGGAACAGATCGTAGGGAAATGGGATCAGCTAAAGAGGAAAGTCAAAGAGCGATGGTCCAAGCTAACAGATGAGGACATTACGCGAATTGGCGGCAAAAAAGATCAGCTCGTCGGCAAACTCAAAGAAAAATACGGCTATGAGAAAGATAAAGCCGAGAAGGAAGTCGATTCGTTTTACGGCCGTTGTCACTAAATGGGAATCAGGAGAAGTTCTTTGAATTCCTCCGCTTTTTCCATAGCTCCTCCGCCATCTACCCGCGAATAATGATCGAATTCGATATGGTTTGAATCGGGATCTGTATTCGAACACGAACAGTCGTGTGCACAACTGAATTCCAAGACTGATTTTTATTCCTGGACAGCACCAACCTAGCGCTTTTGGCAATTAAGCGACTACTTGCTATGCTCGCCGTGCATGGCAAGGACAAAAGAAATATACGTGCCCCCCGCCGGGCCTCCTCAGGGAAATGGACCTGATCCTGAAATTTATGCCATAATGGGAGAAGAGAATATCTATCGCTTGCTTGAAGATTTCTATGCCGCGTTGGCGAGCAGCAGTATTCGCGGCATGTTTCCGGCGGAATCCGCGGAGACAATGAAGTTGGCTTCACGAAGATCCGCTGATTTTTTTATTTTTGTCATGGGCGGTCCTCCGCTGTACCACCAGAAGCACGGCCCGCCGATGATGCGCAAACGCCACATGCCTTTTGAGATTGATGAGGCCGCGCGCACGGTGTGGGTCAACACCTTCAAAGAAGTGCTTAAGGACGCCGAGCAGCGCTATCACTTTCCGCCTCAACACCTGCCCAGCTTTATCGCCTTTCTCGAAGATTTTTCCGCATGGATGGTGAATGCGCGTTGATGTGCTAAATAGCAGCGTGTCTGCTACGGATCTACACTAGCGAGGCTTTCAATTCTTCCGCAAGATTTCGCTGTGCCGCCGCTTCAAATCTTGCCTGCATACCATCGGTAAAGAAGATAGAGGGGCGCGCCAAGAAAGGCCTAAGGAATCGCTCCGGTCGTCCTTTCTGGAATTCCTCTTCGGAGAATGGCGGCACAAACTCGTTCTTAATCCCTTCAACATACCGCTGATAGCGCGTGGCGTTCGCACCCAATATTGAAAGATCGATATCCAGGAACAACGCGCAATCTCTCGCTTCGGGATCGACTTGGTGTTTAGCCGTCGCTACTATTAGTCTTTTTACGTGCGCGATCTCATCCGAGGCCCAGCCCAGTTTTGTCAGGGACTCCACTGCAATTTCAGCGCTGACGGCCTCGTTATCTGTTGCGCCGGGAACGTATACAATATCGTGAAAAAATATCGCCGCCCGAAGCTCGCGCACGGCCACCGAAACACCCGATGCATCCTCACGCACGGCTTCATCGAGCAGCTTCGACATATCAAAGATATGCTCGAGATTGTGATGATGCCGGTTTGCCGATCTATATGCCGCCACAACTTTGGCAAATTCCTCATCAATAATCCCTCGATCGGAAGTCGTTCCGGCGAATAACTCCTCCCAGCGGCTCTTTAATTCTTTAATCTGCACTTTTTCCTTAACCCGTCTCTCTGTATACGGGGTTACATAACTGGAGATATCTCCGAATCGATAACTCGCGATAGCACGGACATTCGTTGAACTTCCATTCGAATATTCAGGCCGGGCGAGCAGAATGCAAGTCTCAAGATCTTCATTTCCCGACTGCAAGCGGTTGGCGCTCGCCTGTTGAATTTCAAAGTTAAGGTCGGTAGTGTCCCGAACTCCTCTAATTATCGTTCGTACGCCCATTTCATGCGCGCGCGAAGCGAGTAGCGATGAGAAACACCCCACTTCAAAGTTCCCCGGGACTGATTGCAAGTCATGCGTAATCATATCGATTTTCTCTTCCCGCGAGAACAATGGAGATTTGCCCGGATTTATTCCAACATCGACATATACTTTTTCAAAGATCCGGGCTGCTCGCTCAGCGATATCGCGGTGCCCCAGTGTAAAGGGATCAAAAGAGCCGGCATAAATGGCCGCGTTACTGAAGAGCGAACGTACGATCTTCTTTGCTTCTATATCGCCCGCACCGGCCCTCTCGGTTAGCGCTATGACCGCGGGAATTTTGACTAAACCGCCAAAGCGGACGGCGGCCTCAAGGCCCGCAAGGCCGACACTTCCTTGGTTCGCCAGATCACGGGCAATTTCCAGCGGCTCCCCCACGCTTCCCCTCGCATGGACGAAGGCAACCGATCTAAGCAATAGTTCAAATCTCGCCTCCACCAGCTGATTGCTGCACAACTCACGCAAACGCGCAAATTGACCGGAGATATCGGTTGATACCGAACCAAGGAGCGGAAGGCTTTGTACGACAGGTTCCAATTTCACAACTCTATGACTCTATCACTTGCGAGGGTAATTTGCGACAAAATTAACAGCTATGTGCGATCGTCTTGCAAATCCTTTCACAGTAGTGAGTCTCTACCGTGGGAGGGCTATAAGTACGGGTACGCAGGACTCTCATCAATTAGACGAAACTAAACGCAACAGAAATCCTACGACAGGAATGCTCGAACACATGACGAAGCTCGAACCAACAACGTCTTTCAGGCCGAATGAGCAATGGGAAGTGGCTTCGCTCGCGATTCCTATTTATGCTCACGTTATTGCGGTTACGGGAACGATAGGCTCGGGCAAATCAACGGTCGTTAGGCTATTTGCCGAACACGGTGCCTTTGTGCAGAGTGCCGATCTGATCGCGCGAGATCTTGTTCTTCCAGGCGAACCGGCATTGGCAGAAATTACCGATCTTTGCGGAAAAGAGATTCTTCTGCCGGATGGAGGACTGGACCGGCGAAAGCTCCGCGAAATCGTGTTCGCGCAGCCCGAAGTTAAATCCCAAATTGAATCTATTTTGCACCCAAGAATCCAAGAACGCTCAGAGGAACGCTTCCGTAAGGCTTTTGCATCGGGGCAAGAGTTGCTCGTGTATGAGGTGCCGCTTCTTTTCGAAAGTGGCCTTAACACACGAGGCTTCAAATCTATAATAACCGTGACAGCTGAGGATGAAATTTGCATCAGTCGCGTCATGGCGCGCGATGATTGTAATTACGAAGAGGCGAAGAGAATCGTGGCTGCGCAATTTCCGACCGAACTAAAGAGAAAAGGTGCTGATATCGTTATTGAAAATTCGGGGTCCCCAGATCGCCTTGTTCTACAAGTCGAGGCCGCAGTTAAGAATTGGCACAAGGTGGTTCCATTTGCTGACTAAGAATCACCAGAGCGGAATAGTTTTGTGATGTTAGTCGCTCCGAAAACAAATCCTACCATTCCCGCAACCGACCCGATCGTCATCGATAGGGTAAAGATGGCCGTTAGTGTTCGAGGTCGACGGTTTAGAATGTCGAAGCCCCATTAATCCAAGCGTAGGCATAGACGTTGCCATGGCCGGTACGAAGCGTATTAAAGATGTGTTTCCAAACCATGAGATACATAACTGCACCTACACGGCTCACTCTGGAGAATTTGCAACAACTACCTTTCCAGGAGTTGTATTTAGCACCAAAAGTGGCGATGGGTATTTCTTTATGGCTTTCAGAAAAGATGGTCAGCTTGATCTCGAGCATGGCTTTGCATTTGATTGTGAAAACTATGATGGTAGCCCGCTTGAAAGATTACTAGAAAGGAACCTTGCAGAATATAGTGACATTGCCCCCGCCAATCTTCTTGACGAGCTTACGCGGCCTCCAATTTCTTAAGTGTATATTCTTACGGCGCGGTCTCCCATCACGATCGTTCGACTGCTTTCTTCAGAAAAAGAGAGTCGTCGAAGAAAGCGTATTCTCTTTTTAAGCAGCGCTACGCGCCTCGTCCTCTTTGATGTCGCTGAGCATCTTGTATTCACCCTGTCGAAATCGGTCGCACGAGTCGTGTGTTATATAGCTGCGCCAAAACTGTGGCAGCTGTTCCAACACTTCCTGCACCACTTCACGAATCTTGCTTTTTGCGACAACTGCGCGACTTAGCTCAACGCTAACACATCGCGGCATTAGTAAGGGCCGCCCATTATCGGTCGCCAGTAAAACCTCGCAGCTTGCGGCGTTAAACCGAGAGAGGCATTCACGAGCAATTATTTGGGCGCCAATTGTGTACAACTTGCCAACATGATGCAACGGATTCTTTCCGGCCGGTGCCTCGCTGGTGTTTGCGCCAAGTACGTCAATAACACCACCGATCCGATTTCCGCGCCCCACCGCGCCGCAGTCCCCTTTTCCAAATGCAGTACCAAAGGGGCAAATATAACTCGATCGCGCCGTGTCCTTTGAATTCATAGCCAGCCGCGCCAAAGTTAAACCCCGCTCTTTTGCCGCAGCGTCTGCAAATTGCCGAATTTCCTGATATACATGCTCCATCAGTCGATCATAATCGCGTCTCGAAGCGACGCGCTCGGCATGACACGGGACACAGAGCGTCATATCAAGCGCTCTCCCCTGCCGGACCAGAACCACTTTAACATCTGTGCCAATCTCAGCGCACCGCGAAACGATCCCGTAGTCGGGGTGAGTGACGGCATTCTCGAGCTCCTGCGCTAAAGGGCCAAGCTCTCCGCGCTCCACATATGCCGAGCAGAGCACCGTATCATTCGCGCAGCGATCACCGACATGGGCATGCTGCGCCTCGGCTAAAGAACCCGGATGGTAGAATCCCGGCGCGT
Organism: uncultured Bdellovibrionales bacterium; assembly: GCA_964435675.1. Classification (GTDB taxonomy): domain Bacteria; phylum Bdellovibrionota_C; class UBA2361; order UBA2361; family CAYTAW01; genus CAYTAW01. Next base: position 12,773 of record CAYTAW010000011.1, on the reverse strand, counting down.
GGTCGGCTGTTACTGAGGCAGCCGTATTTTCCACGACTAATCGCACATGCCGATCAATGTCGGTTTTTCCAAGCGCCTCATTCAAAACAGAGCGAACGGACTGGTTAAACAATTCATCTATATCAATTGAGTCAGCGCCTATTCCTCGCGATATCTTTCCGAAAAGGTAGATACTGGCAGGCTTTTCAATAGTGAATCTACCAAAGGTCACCTGCGCCGCGCACCCGACGAGGGTCACTTTGTCGACCCAATGATTGAGGATCAGTCCCCAGCGTGAAAGGCATTCACGGGAATAGCGACGACTAAAATCATCTGCTATGAGGTCAGCCAAAGAGTCGGGATGCCCGATTCCTTTCCGTTCGACTGCTTCGACCGATCGTAATCTCTTATAGCGAAGCACGGAGAACGTTTCAGAACTAGGAAACTGCTGAGAAATTTTCATATTCCTACCTCGATGCATGACTTATTCGATTACCGTAAGGTACGTTGATACCGCGGTCAATCTAATTGATAGAATGTGAAATGCGCATTCAGAAAAATCTGACACTTTAAAAATGAATTGTAGAGGCGGGTGATGTTTTCGCGTGAGCAAATGAACTGGCGGGCTCGCTCTAGAAATGTACACTTTTTTAGAATTTCTACCCTCGGAAAATGCCTGACTGAGCCGCGAGATGCGCTAAATGACGCAGGCTCCCGCGATGCAGAGCCCCGAACTACATACATTATCGCAGCTGCCGCAGTTATTTGGATCGTTCATGGAAATAACGCACGTCCCTCCGCAGAGCCTAGTCCCCGAAGCTGAGCAGACCGGTGTCGCCGTCGGCATTTGACAGGTGCCAGCGATGCAAAATTCGCTCCTGCATACTGAGTCACACCCACAGGCACGAGCGCGCAGCGAAACGGCTCTGCGAAATTTTCTTAGTTCATAGGGCTGATTGAGGCGGCGAAAGTCCTTTATATTCGCGCTCCCGGCTGGCACGATTTTCTCAGTACGAAAAATACCTATTTTATTTTTTAAAGCGCCCGATCAAAAAGCGCAGGCGCTCCAATGCCGTAGTCATTCCTGTATCGGGAATTTCGAAAGATATTTGGGGAGCTGTACTAAATGAGAAGTTTTGCGCTGCTATGCGGATTCGTATGCGTCATCACACTGTCACTTGAGAGCACTGCAAGTGCGCAAAACGCGAGCCCCGTACTCACCGCAGGTCGGGTCAAGCGCACGAATAAAATCTGCACACATGCGCTCAAAAAATTTGCAAAATTGAGCAGCAGGCTTGAAAACGGATTGCCGGTGTCAGACGAGCACTTTATGAAGGCCGCTGAACAGCTCGCACTGTGCGGACAGAGCGCCTTGAATTTGTCCGAAGAAAGCGGCGCCGCAATTAAAGCACTGGTTGCCCATGACGCTCAAGCAGCTGCGGCGGCCTCTACTCCACTAATGCCGCTTTTCACACCGACTAGCGCGCAGCAGGCTACAGTATTTGTGCCGACCATCGCTGCGCCAACAAGCACTGCTACCATGCGAGTAATTGTGCCGACATTGGTGCCACCGACTTCGACACCCATAGTTCCGTTCATTCAACCCTCGCTGCCGCCGATGTCAACTCCGACGATGATGCCGACTATTTTTATGCCCACCATGGCGCCTACGTCAACACCGATGGTTCCGGCCTTTCCTTCAATAGCCGCCTTTACTCCGACTCCTGTAGGAACCGCTACCATTTCGATACTTCCCACAATCTCCGTGACAAGCGGCACAGGAACTGATGGTGGCGGCGTTGGTGGACTTACCTAGCCAAAGCGACTGCAGGTCACGCACACCCGCAATTACCATTATTCGTATTTGGTATATTGTAACGTATCTGGAAGCTTTCCAAATCGCGCGAGTGTTGCAGCAAACGCATCGGGATTTTGCGCCATCAACGGTTCGAATGTTTTGTGTGTGAGTATGAGCAAGTCTTTGCCGTATCCACCCTCGGCTTCGCAGCGCGCGATAAAGTGATTAAGCGCAAGAAACGCGCATTCACCGTAAATTGGCGCTTCAGCGCCAGACTCCGGTCTTCCAGCCGATAGACTCAAGGTCTTGATTACGTCGCTCAAAGAGTAGAGGTCCATTTGATCGAGAATCCCGCCGTTTAACTCGAAAATCTCCCGCAATCCCGATGCGCCTCCGCGTAGGTGGTCAAGCGGAAGTGAAACTCCGGAGGTTGCGGAAGTAAAATTCAAAATCTTTACAATCGAATTATAAGCGCCCCGAATATCTCCCGTTCCGGCCTGGAGAGTGGCAAGCCGCGAAGTTAAGCTCTCTGAGTCAGGAAAATGTTCCAAACCATCACGGCATACACGAATCGCCTCTTCGAGATTTCCCGTGTTTCGTTCAAAGCTCGCCCAATTATTATACACTATTGGGTTGGGCGATATGAGTATCGATTGAGATACCAGACGACGAAACTCTCGCGCTTGCTCGGGATTGAAGGGCGCATTCGGTTGGGAATGCTCGTACCAGATGTTGACCGCCTCGTAGGCGAGTGCTCGTCCCATGGTAAAATCGCTAACTTGCGGGTCATCGTAGGTTTTTGCGAGCTCCATAAACCGGGAAGATTCGCGGCCAAGCTCGGTAAAATTTCTCAGCGATCTGAGCGCCGCCATGCGCACGGCGCTCAAATTACCGATGATTCCCCGAGAAAGATTGGCGCGTTCCCGATCTCCGCTCCTCAGGTACGAGATCCGCGCCGCGTCCTCACGATCTATGCCTTCTTTCAGAATTGAGTTGGCAGCCGAGGCGTTTCTGCGAACGTCCAGGAGGAATTTAGCCCTAAGAAAATAATCAAGGCCGCTGCGGGGCTCGGTTTGCTCGATTGCAGCATCAATTTCAGCGAGCCGCGTGTTATCACGCATTACCGCTCTTGCGCGTCGCTCTAAGAAAAGCTCGGCGAGCGTCAAGCGATCACCAAAGACTTCCTCGGCGCCGATTTCCCGCGCATTCTGCAAGTACACAAGTATTTTTTCGGCGTCGCTTTTATTCTTTAACCCGAGATAGGGATTGTGCGGCAAGCGAAGAGCAAGATTCAATAATAAATGCGACGCGGCATACCGGCAGGAAAGCCTCTCTTCATGAGACAACGGCGACCTCGTCAGCTCGTCACGATAGTGCGCGGCTACCCCCGGTTGGTCGTAGCCTGGAACATACTGGGCAAGGGCTCCCGAAAGTGCCTGAATATTCGAGTCGGCTTTTTTAGTGAACGTTGCATAATCATTCGATGTGCTTGCAATAGTATCGTAGGCCACATGCAAAAACTGATGCGCGGCTAGGCGAGAATCGACCTGCTCTCGCAGGCTCTCATTTCGTAACGATGCGCCGGTTAAATAATCACCGAATGTATAACGAAACGGCGCCAAATCCCCATCGGCAGACAGCAGAACTTCACGCGCTTTGACAAGCGAGTCCGTATCCGACCTATCCATACTGACGAGAGCTTCTCGCGCCTTTATTTCAGCTGAAGAGCGCGCTCCATGCGCACCCCATTCAACGCCGACCCACCCTGCCATTATCGCGCCAAACGAAGCAGCCATAGTGGTGATTCGCGGATGGGCGGCCATCCATAGGAAGGCGCGATAGGATAACTTTGCCGCTACTGAATTTCCCGGAGATTCGATGTAAGAATGGACCAGTTGATTCTCACGCCACGCGTCGAGTTCTCGGGTGAGTTCGAGCATCGACCGGTGCCTCGCTCCTGAGTCCCTCCCCATCGCGCGCCTGATGATGCTTTCCAAAATGCGGAATCTTTCCGGCGTTGAGGATATCGGAGTCGGCGCCGGGATGTCGCCGTCGCAAATTTGCTTGACGCAACGCATAATGTCCTGAGTGCTGCGCGGCTCGACGATCTGCTTCTTACCACAGTAGATGTAGTACAGAATGGCTCCAATCGAATACACATCGATCCCTTTGGACACAAGAGATTCATTCGCCGCAGTCTGTTCTGGGGGCATGTAGGCGAGCGTGCCCATGATGGTGCCGGCTTGAGTCAATTTGGAAGTCGAACCCGGTGAAGCTAGATTGGCAAGCCTGCTGCTCTCGTCGAGCTGTCGGTCCTGATCGGATACGATAAAGCGCGACAGACCGAAGTCAATCAGCAGCGGAATCCGAGAGGTGGCATTAACGAGGATGTTCTCTGGTTTTAAATCACGATGAATAATCTCTTTTTCGTGCATCGCGTGCACAAGCCGGGCAGTGTCCGCAACTGTTTCAATCAAGCGTGCTTCCATTGCCTGCAATTGTTTGGGAGTAATTTTCGCAAATTCATCCAGTCCGAAATACTCGAGCGGAAAAAGGGACGCACGGCGAAAGCTCTCGAATTGATCTTCAACTTTAACGCGAAACTTTTTCTCTTCGAGATCGCCAAGCGTTGCGCAGTACGTATCGAATTTCGCCGAAAGCTTTTTACCGCTCGCATCGAGCCATTCGCGCAGCTCCACCGGAGGCGCGGTCAAGGATTCTATCGAATCTCCGCGACGAAGACGGTGATAAAAATTGATCATCTCCTGAAGTGTGCTCGCCTCGTAGTATACCGTGGTAAAACACCGGCAATCGGCGGGTATACGAATGGTAGTTTCTTTGCTGAATACCGTATGCTCGCGAGTTGTTCTGAACGAACCGGTCGCAGCTCCAAGCTGTGGAATGTCCTGCAGCGCGGCTGAATTGTTGATCTCCGCATTGAAACGATCCTGATGATATGGTTCCTGGGAGATTGAAAATTTAATCGCCACGCGGTTTCCGCCTGTCGTAATGCTTGTACCAATCGCCACATACCCCATGCCGCCTTTCCCGACGATGCGTTCGATATTGTACGCCTGCTCAAGTGCGGGAAGATCACTTATAGAGACGCCCGTCGATTTATCAATAGTACGGTCCGCACTGCTCGCCGCCCCTTTTGGAATATAGGTTTCGCCCGGCTCCGGCTTGCAGTGCCCGGTCAGCTCCACAGACGCGCTCGCCGGGGACGGGACAGCGCCTACGATAGTCGCGGTCTCGAAATTGTGCGGCGTAGTAACTCGACTTTGCAACGTTTCAACCGCTTGAACTGTTTGCGCCCAACCATTGCC
>CAYTAW010000011.1:6921-7660 GCA_964435675.1 uncultured Bdellovibrionales bacterium | reverse complement strand
TTCGCTCAGCGAGATGCTGCCGCTCCCCCTCATCACCGAGCCGCTTGCGAAGCAGCTCAATTCTGTCGTCTATCGAAAGAACATACGATTGTGTTTCGGCCCCAGGTTGCAGCGGAGCATCTTCGATGCAGGTAAGTAAGTGATCGACAAGTGTCTCGGCAAGCGCTTCATCACTCGCAAGGGTCGAAATAGCTTCGGGTCTTTCGAGTAAAGCGCAAAGCGAACAGAGAGCACCACTCACCTGAGCGAGTTCGGCAATACCTTGCGGAGACGGATCAGAGTTAGCAGCTATCATTTCTCCAAACATCCAGAAATTATTCTGACTAACGGCTCGAAAGCGGTAGAGCAGTGCGGGGAATAAGGCGTATCGTAGCAGAAATTCGACGTGCTCAAAATTCATATTGCAGCACCGGTTAACTTGTTGAAATTATCGAGAATAGTGCTTACTGCGAACGCAGGGACGCCGCGAGCTCAATCAGGAGGATAAAAAAGGGATCCTCGCTAGGGGACAGCTTCTTCGCTCTTTAAATCAAGTGGGAAGAGGACCTTTCGGGTGGTAGATCCAAGGCTAATAAGTGCCGGGCAGTTGGCCAACAGTCTAGACAACATTTTCTCGCAATACCGAACTGGCGATTTTTCTGAAAAGACTCTGCTGACTGGGGTGAAGGAATCGGAATCGCCCGCTAGCAAGTTCATCGAGCGGCAAAATATCGGTTCGGCAGTTCTCGGGCTTCCCCGA
>CAYTAW010000011.1:0-6911 GCA_964435675.1 uncultured Bdellovibrionales bacterium | reverse complement strand
GATTGATAGTATGGCTTCTACACAGCCTTCGGTATTCCGCATCTGAATTTAAGCGCGCTACGTGTTCAAGAATTGATTGCGTTTCGCCCGAAGTCAACTGAACTTGATATCCAATCGCCAATATCCTCTCGCCATCTGGAAGATTAATCGTAAGCGTGTCTTGAGGAATCATTCTCTCTGGTGCAGGAACCAGCACCGGCTCGCCCCGGTCATCCACCACTTCTTCGGTCAGCTCCCTCAACGCACCGAACTCCGGATTCTCTCCCCTCGTGGGATCAGCTTCTATTACTCCTGGAATGCCCTCGATACGCGATAAGTTTAGATAGCCACCAGCGATCGTATAATAGGGATGATCATTGTCTGCCGGATAGCGGCTATTCTCATAGTGAGTTCCCGGGCGCTGGACAACGGCGTACCACCGTCCTTCAACGGGATGACGAAAAATGGGAACCACTCCTGCTCCGACACTTGCTTTAGCTACCACTGAAATTTCAGCAGCCTCGAGCGTCGAGTATACGGGCAGCTCCCCCCAACATTCTTTAACTAGTTCACGCAGCACTTGCTGACGAAACGAGGAAGGCAGTTCGTGCAGTCCAAACTCAGCGGCTATCTGACGAGCGTGATCTGCTGGGGCATTAAGAGATTGTAAGGAATCGTGCGCTGTCGGATCCATATACACTCCAGATTGACAAATCTTGGATCCACTCCCAAACAAATGTACCTTTATTCACTTTTCAATCAATAAAGTGTGTAACAGTGGAAATTAGACAACACGCGCCGTTGCTGGAGGCTCCGCCGCATGATGTGATCGCGGGCGTCCCCTAAACGATGGGATCATTGATGAGGACGGTGACACCACAATAATGCGAAAACGGCGGGTGGTGGAATAAGTTCTTGCGAGCTCTGCCTCAGCAAGCGTGGCGGCAATCACAACAAAGAGGAGTCATCGCACAGCGATATTCCTTGTCGAGATTTCAACGACTTGAATTAGATCGAGCACTTAACCGTAAAATTAAGGCGGCCGCCAATCTGCACTTCAAAGGTGTCGATCTTGTCAACTCCCCGGCCCTCTTCCGCCCAGCGCTCGAACTTCTTCCAGGTGCTGTCCGTGAGTTTCACATTAAGACTCTCGGCTAAATTTTGCGGGAACGTCTCCAGTAAATCCCCGAGCAGATTTGAAGCGCCGAAATCAAGTGCCATACTGTTGAGAACCACGTCTATTGGTTTGCCATCGTGCCAAATTGGCCGAGAATGTGAGAGAAGATCGGAGCCGAGACTCAGCCCGCACGGCAAGTCCGTCAACAAGCCAAAGTCAGCATCGATTCCGGAACGATAGTTACGAACGCGGGGAAATCCTCTGACAACTCCACGCTCCATACCGATTCCGCCGTCCTGTGTATGAGCGAGTTCAACGGACCGCCCTTGCGTCTTCAGGCGCTCCGCGATCCGAGTCAAGGCTTCCGTATCAAAAATTCTCGGATCGAGAAAATAGTCGCGGGCATATGCAAATAGGCCGCTATCCACAACGGCTTCAACAGACGCTCTGCCGCCAAGAAGCATGAGAATTTTTTCCGCCTCCCGGATTTTGGGTTCTACTATTTGAATTCGCGTTATTTTGAATTTTCCGTCGAGGACAGGTATTCCTGCGGGAGGTTCAATTGCGGGAAGCCGGGAATTTGCGAACTTTGGGACGGCGTCGATTGAGATCGTACTTGCAAGCGAAAGGTAAGTGCTGCGGCCTTGCGATAAGACCGTGGCCGATGGCAGCACCGCGTTAAAATGATCACCTAATCCGGCGGCACTCAAAAGCCCATTTAAGTAAGGGCTATTCCAGTTCGAATTTTCACTCAGTGGAAGAAGCACCCGGATGTCGAAAAGAGCGGCGGAGGAACTATCAACAGGTTTTGAGGTGAGCACTGTCGGCGGAAAGATCGCTTCAGGGCGCTCGTCGCGGACAGTCAACGTTCTCTGAACCGGAATTAGTTCCCCATCTAAAATTCTTGATTCATTCCGAAATGCCAGTGAAAAAGGGGTTGGAAACAGATACAGCGAAGCTCCAATTGTGTGCATGGATAAATTGAGCGGTCCGGTCATCCCCTGATACACTTCCTTGGCGACCAACTGAAAACAATTGACCCCTACGCCCCTAAAGAATGAACAGAGTTGATCCATTCCACCAATGAGATTTATCGCTGTTGGCACTGTCTCAGACACAAATGTGTGGTGAGCAATGCCTGTATTGACCGGTAATGCATCAGTCTGTGATGAGGAACTAAAATTTAGCGAAAAACTGAGCGGCATAAAGTCTAATCTGGAATGCTAGTACCCCTCTTCTCATGGAAGCCATAGAAAGATCAGGATCTTCGAAAATGCAGCGTCCTCATGGTACCACGGACAGGTAGCTAATCAAATTTTGATTTCTCTAAAGCCGAAAGCCGCCCCCAAACTTGATTCATTATTAACGACGAACTACGTCTTGTAACGCTCCTTGGGGGCAGGCTTCTAAGGGCAGACACCGCTCCCATTTGAAGTTGTTGAAATTCGGCGAAAATGTGCAATTATTCAAAAGGCGGTGGTTATATGAAGCTCAAATTTACCAAATACCAATTATCGATTTTCGCGCTCGCGGCGCTACTTTCAGGGTGCAGCATCGTGCACAGAATCGAATATTTTTTCAAAAAAAATGTTACAAAAGATGATCCAGCGGCAGTTTCGAGAGGCCGGAACCTTTATTTGAATAATTGCGCAGAATGTCACAGCCCTGACGCCCGCGGCGGAGTGAGCTTTCCCATTGTGATACCCGATCTCATCGAAATCGCCCGCGGCCATTCCGACAATTCAATTGCCTATAAGATTGCATCGGGTCACGTATACAGAATGCCCGACTTTGATAGATATTTGAGTGAGCAAGACATCTGGGATATTACCAATTATTTAAAAACACTTTAGGTTCTAGAAGCGGCTATCAAAAATTCAGCGGTACAGTATGACGAGTAAGTTTTCAAAATACCAAATCGGCGAAACCGTTAGAGGCAATCTGATATTTACTCAGTCGTGGCTCAATCAATTCCCGCTTTTGCTTGCTACTGCGGCACTTACCGCATTAATGACTTACTTAACTTTCGAGTATCCCGGTTACTCCTTTCTTCACTTGAATTCCAAATGGGGAGCCTTTGATGCACCGATTCTTTTTATCGTTCCAGCCGTTCTTTTAATGAAGGCGCTTTACATCATATACAATGAGAAGTTCATCCTAACTCCCCAATATATGATTCATGTCTCAGGACGTTTGAATTGGAAAGAGCGTACCGTGCGCTTGGAATATAGCCGCATTCAAGAAATTGAAATAGATCAGACCATCCTGCAAAAAATATTCAACCTAGGGGACGTGATTGTGCTTCCCGTCGCTGGAAGCTCCGCGACCAATATTCACATGCATGGCGCGCGATCTCCTCGGATGGTGAAGGATGCCATTCGAGAAATGCAATCACAGGGAGCAAGCCAATAGACTTCAGACGGCATTTGGCCGAGGTCTTACGCCGTCTCGGGTATGCGTGTCGAGGAATACTTTTTTATGGAAATAGTGCATTACTCCTTTAATTAACCATCTTCGTTTCGAGAAAAATCTATGTCAGATGATGTTCTGGTCTACTCCAGCGAACACGGTCGGATCTGTGCCGACTGTCAAAAGCCAAGTTCTAATTGTGTCTGCAAGAATCTTCAGAATAATGCCATCTTGGGAGACGGCAACGTCAAGCTGCAGCGCCAGACAAAGGGTAGAAGCGGTAAGAGTGTCGTGGTTATTTCTGGGCTCCCTCTCAAAAAAGTGGATCTGCAGTCGCTGCTGAAAGACCTGAAACAATTGTGCGGATGCGGGGGTACTATCAAAGACGGATCTCTCGAGATTCAAGGAGAGCATCTCGATACAGTACGTGACGCGTTGAAGAAACGGGGATATCAACCGAAGGGCTAACACCCTCCGCGACGAACACTTGGGCGCTTCAATTCGACTTTGAGACGAACGTTCACTAGACTTTGTGAGTGATGCAACAGTATAGGAAAGATCCATGAGGAAGGGAGATGCTCTTGCAGATGACTTTTCAAGACAATGACTTGCTCTCAAGATCCGAAGTTCAATCCCATGGAGAAAAATTATTGAGTACCTGGAAGAGATGGCTCACGATCGTCGCTACCCTCAGTATCCAAGGTTCAGTAACGATCCAGAGTTGCGAGGTGCGGCTCTGAATTCACCGGGTTTATGCCAAAAATGTTCAGATCATTTTCACGGGGCCAGGAAAGCCTATGCCAAATGGATTCATTAAATTTCTTTATGCAAGAATTCGTGAGCACCTTCTCAGTGAGAATATTTTCTTGCCGACAATAATCCGAATGAGCAAACTTGGAAACAGCACGTCGTGGAATATTTTCTAGATATGATCTTGATAATCCACCAAATGATTGACTGCAGCGGATTTACCCAACATAGCCGTTCCAATTTTGAAGAAAATATTGGTGCGATTGAATTTATTGAAAAATGTGACTAGCACCTACTAATTGCAGTGAGCACTAGGTCCACCATTACTGCACCGAATTGACTTGAGGGTCAATTTTTATCGGACTGCTTTTTATTCACAATAAAGATTGCCTCGCCATACACCTTGCCCGAAAGTGGTAATGGTGAGAACACTGCTGTAATCGGGATCTTGGGAGAAGCTTCGAGGATTAGATGCAGGGAATTTATCAAGGCTACGCCAGTTGATTCCGTTGTCTGTGCTGTATTTTACCCCTTCATCCATCACGGAAGCAAATACTACCTGTCGGTCGCTAATTGAGGTCACAAAGATATGATTGATGTTACCCTCTAGAACCTTTTCCCAGGAAACGCCCCGATCGCGGCTCTTCCAGATCCCGCCGTTTGATTCTCGCAGTTTGCTAACGATTAGAGGATCTGGTTTTATTCCCATACGTTTTACGTACAGCGCATATAACTCAATTAATTTCGGTGTTGACATGGTACCAAGAAAAACAGTGCTTGAGTTTTCTTGTGTTCCAGTAAAGGCAACGGTGACAGGAAATGCCAAATCAGGTTTCTGCGCTACCGTCTTCCATGATTTATCATTCAGGTCGGCCATCGTAAAGAGTCCGCCCAGAGAGTATAAAAAACCCTCAGGCTTTATAGTGGTTAGTGCGTAGAATTCACCATTCGTATTACGTCCAATCTTAAAGACATTTAGGTTTGCGCCAAGACCAGCGCTTAGGTCCGTCCATTTGCCCGCACTGTAGCGAAAAATTCCTCCACCCATAACAGATACCAAATAGTCATCATCTGATAGTACATAGATTGAGGTTATAACACCTTTGGTTGAGCGATCGAGATTTCCATTTTCCTTACCTCCTGAGACTGGTTGATAAGAGGTAACAGTCGCCTTAAGCCCGGAACGATCAATTGGAGTCCATTTGTGTGTGATGTCATCGAATACTGAGAGCGCGCCTAAATCCAACCCTTCAGCTAATCTTTTTTCATGCTTTCCTAGCCAGGCCCACGAGGGCATATCATGAACCGCTCCACCTGCGACGAGAGTTTTGTTCACATTCCCCGTAACAAAACTGATATCGTAGTTGTTGTTCATCAGTGGATAAGAATAGATCCAGGACTTACCACCATCTTCTGTACGCCAGTTTGGAAAATCAGTCATCGTCAGGAACTGAAGGTTTCTGTTCCATGGAGCGTAGCGCAATGCCCAGCTACCCATAACTGGCATTCCACCTGCTTGAACTTCTTTCTCTTCCCCTTGTTCACGCTGCACTTTATATGGTTGTGTATCCGTAACGTACCAGTTCTGGCCGCCACTGAAGGTTATGGCGTCGGCTATGAACACCATACTCGAGTCGTTAGCTGAAACTGCAATTCCCTCAGGAGCAAGGTGCCAACCCCATATCCCGTCAGTGCGCCAACTTCGATTGAAGTTGAAGGAGTCTGTAGGACCTGCTCCCTTTTGCGCCGGATGCTTGTATAGTACCTGCGTCCAGGAACGACCAGCATTATCACTGCGAAATATTGACCCATGGCCTGATTGGTTTAGTTGCGTGAGAGCGTCTTTCTCTCGATGGTAGATACCTTTCATCGTCAGATAGATAGTGCCTGGATTTGCATTGCTGACTCCGATCTGAAGATATTCGGGGTAGATATTTCCCCTACGATGAAGATCAAAAAGCCCTGATGAACCCGACGCAGTCCAGGTAGTACCCCGATCGGTGCTGATATAGAGTGGACTGCGGCAGAGGGAGTTAAGCCGTTCTTCATTGCAGGCAGGGAGCACAAAGATGCTGCTTTTGCCATTTTTATTTGCAGATGTAATGTCTTTGATCGCAGTTCCTTTGCCAGGTAGCGTGCTGCCGATAGTCTCAAATTTGATTGTACCATCAGTGTGCTGGTATGCTCGAAAAAGTCCTGTAGTGCATCCGACAATATATGGATTAAAGGAGTTCCTAGGAGCTTGCGAGTCTATATCAAAAGCGACTCCAACTACATGTACACAGTTTCTTGGGAAGTATTCAACTTTAGACCAGGTGGAACCGCTATCGACCGTCTGGAATATCGCCGCGTCTTCTCCTGCAAGGTAGTTATTGAATGCTGCCAATCCAAAGTTGTCAGAATTTGAGCTGAATCCGATCACGCTGGCGCCAGTATATTTATCTTCAGGATTGGAAACCACGTTATCCCATGGTCCGGGAATCTGCTGCCAGGTCAAACCACTATCGAAGCTACGCATCAACGACTTTTTCGTGCCTGCAAATACCAGTCCGCGCTTTGAGGGATGAAAGGTGAAACGAGATTCATAGTAACTATTTTCTTCAAAGACTCCAAATCGATTTTTCTTAGCCGAGGGAACTTTATAGCTGTTGGGCAT
>CAYTAW010000010.1:17167-19320 GCA_964435675.1 uncultured Bdellovibrionales bacterium | reverse complement strand
TGATGCAGTAACGCACTCGCCCGCTGCAACGCCGTCAACTTTTTCATCACGTACTTCGTCTTGCCATAGAAGCCCTTTCTCACCTCTTCATTCTCACGAATGAGAATATCGAGCTCTTTGGCAAATCCTCCAACCTCACCGTCAAAGCAGTCTGGATTTCGGCTGATTCGATTCCCCGCTTGCGCCAAATGGGCGATCTTCCTCTCGTAGGGAAGCTCAAGTACTCGCGCTGCGTCGAACGCCGCATAGGTGCGCCGCAACGCTCCAGGGAAGGCGCTCACCCCGCGCGCGGCCTGCGCTCCACGGGTAATCGTAATAGCCGAACCCTTTGAGAGATCGATCTCAGCTACGGTGACAATAATCGTCTGAGAATCACCGCAATACTGCCAGCTATTTGGACTTGATCGATAGCTCCAGGAAAGCGCGTTGTTATTGAAGCGAACGTCGCGCGCCGGACTCTGGCCGAAAAATTTAACCGTCAGTGTGCGCTTCGTTTCAAATCCAGCATACTTCCCTTTGCTCGGATGGATTTCGAGCAGAATCTTCTCGCTATCCGCAGCCACGGTAAATCTCGTGCGCGCGAAGGCATTATTCTTGTAGTCTGACGATGTTCCGTCATCCTCATATACGGTGTACTCGCCCGCTCCACCGGGATACACGTTAAGGAGAAGATTCTGATAGCACGCGGCCGATAAGCGCTTCGCATCCACCTGACCCGGAATAATTGAACCGGCCGGCACGAACACAGGAACATCATCGAGCAGGTACCTATCGAGGAAATTCTCGCCGCCCCGGCGAATTTCTCCGTAACTACAGTTAAACCAATCGCCCGGAGGAAGAAAAATATTCTGCGCAGCTTGCAGATCAATCTCATCCATCGGCTGGTTAATCGGCGCCACTATCATCTTCGAGCCGAAGTAATATTGCTGCGGGTGATTGTAGCTCTCCGGCAATTCCGGATGTTCATAATACATTGGACGGCACAGCGAGAGCCCATTATCGAACGTATCGCGGCATTCCGAATATATATACGGAACGAGTTCGTAGCGCCGGCGCACGACCTCTTTCATAATCTTGCTGTGCGGCAAACCAGTCTCCCAAAACTGCCGGTCATTAGTTGTTTGCTTGGTCGCGTGCGTTCTCAAAATCGGAGAGAACGCGCCAAATTGAAGCCAACGCACGAAGAGTTCCGGATTCAAATCTCCGTGAAAATGCCCGCCGATATCGTGGCTCCAATAGCCATACAGCACATTGGCGGCGGTGGCGGTTACATATGGCTGGAATTTAAGGCTGGTCCACGAAACATATGAGTCCCCCGAAAAGCCGATCGGATAGCGCCCTGCCCCAAGACCACCGTAACGAGAGAAGTTGAGCGGACGGCGCTCAGGATACTTATTTTCCAAATGCGCATAATGAAGGTGGTTGAGCCACGGAAGCGGATCAAGCCCCTTCATATCGGTCTTTGTCCCCTGCTGCCAGTCGAGCCACCAGAATTCCACACCACGATCCTCATGAGCTTTGAGCGTGTCGAAATAAACCTGTATAAATTTCGGATCAGTGCAGTCAAACTTAACAACCTCGCCGCTTTTCGGGTCGATGCCGAGAGCCTTTGCTGCTTGTTCATAGCAATCTTCGTGTGGAGCGAAGCCATCAGCAGGGTGTAGATTCATCGAGCAGTGAAGTCCGCGATCGGTCATGCGCTTGAAGAAATCCGTCGGATCGGGGAAATAGGCTCGATCCCACGAAAAGCCCGTCCAGCCCTGCTTATGCCAATCCATGTCGATAACCATCACATCGAGGGGGATACCTTGGGTATCGCACTCAGCAGCGATATTTTCCATCTCGCGATCGGTGTATGCCCAGTAGCGGCTCCACCAATATCCAAAGGCATAGCGCGGAGGGAGCGGCTGAGCGCCGAAAATTTTTGCCGCTTCGGCGATCCACCCCTTGTAGTCCCTGCCGAACGCGAACACATAGTAGTCCTGCACACCCTCTTGGCGCGGAGTGACCCACCCGTTTGAAATCGCCGGATCGATGACGATCGAGAGAGAGTCGTCGTGAACCGACCATCCCGACTGAGAGATAAGCCCCTCGCAAAGTTCTTCTTGTTGCGGAAGAACTTGTTCGGCTTATCGATCTTTACACCCCGGAAA
>CAYTAW010000010.1:0-17157 GCA_964435675.1 uncultured Bdellovibrionales bacterium | reverse complement strand
CATCATATCAAGGGTACGCAACGTTCCCTTAAGATTCTTCGAATCAATCACTCCGGGCGACCACGCTGAGGTCCCCCCGACCGACGGGAACGTGATGCTCAGCGTCTTATCATCGAAGCGCGCCGGGGTATCTTGAAAATCAATCTGAAAGTGATCGCTCGCCAGTAACAGGCGATCTCCCTTTTCGTCGAGAGAAAACTTCACCGCCGCCGAGGGCCGGTTGGAAACGCAGAGCGTCGGTCTATCTTCGAACTTTCCTTGCGCATCGAACTCAATGCGGACTATTCGCGGATGAATGAAGGTTATACGCTTAGTCGCGCTCTGGTAGGCAAGAGATTTTTCCTCGAGTTTTTTCGTCATAGACCTCTCTCTGTGATTGACGAGATCATCCTACACGGAGAGTTTTTGGAGGTAAACATTACCGGCTCTCGGAGCGTGCAGTTTGCGATATCTTTAATAAAATAGGACGTTAAACACCAACTTTCTCTGATTATCGAGCCGGCGAAGTTCTTTTGGCGTGCCGCGCGGACAGAACTTCCGTTATCTCACTCAGTAACACGCCGCCATCGTTCAAAAGGATCAGGTAATGGAAAAGAAGATCCGCCGCCTCTTCCTTAAAGAGCGCGCGATCCTTTGCCACCGCCTCAATTGCAGTTTCACCAGCTTCCTCAATCACTTTCTGCGCAATCTTTTTCGTGCCCTCGCTAAAAAGTGAGGCAACGTAGGACTTTTCGTCACTTTTTTCCCGCCGGGAACGAATCACCTTCTCGAGCTCGCCGAGAAACGCTGTGCCCGATGCGCTGCCGCCCCCAAAACACGAGACAGTGCCGTTGTGGCAGGTCGGGCCGGCCGGATAAGCGCGCACGAGCAGCGCATCACTATCGCAATCGATCGCGATATCAACGAGGTGCAGCACGTTCTCGGAACTCTCACCTTTCATCCAAATACGCTTCTTTGAACGGCTGAAGAAATGAACTTTCTTACTTTCGATAGTTTTATCAAGCGCTTCCTGATTCATGTAGCCAAGCATTAACACCTGACTAGAATCGGCATCCTGAATAATCGCCGGAACTAAACCATCGCCTTTTGAAAAATCCGGGGTAATTTTTGCCACAGGCCTCTCCTTCTAGCGCCGAACGACTATGCCGTTCCGCCGCAGTTCATTTTTTAAATCAGGTATCGCAATATCGCCGAAATGAAACACACTGGCCGCGAGCGCGGCGTCGGCTTTACCTGCGATGAATACGTCGACAAAATCCTTAATGCTTCCGGCGCCGCCTGAGGCGACCACCGGCACGGAGGCGCTTTCCGATATTGCGCGTGTTATTTCAAGCGCAAATCCGGCTTTGGTGCCGTCATGCCCCATCGAGGTCAGCAGAATCTCCCCGGCGCCCAGTCTCTCAACTTCACGCGCCCAATCGACGGCGCGCCAGTGCGTTCCGGTCTTTCCCGAATCGACATGCACCATCCACTCACCCTCGATCTGCTTGATATCGATTGCGACTACGACGCACTGGCTACCGAACCGACGCGCGATATCGGTAATAAGCTGCGGGGTGCGGACCGCCGCAGAATTAAGCGAGATCTTATCGGCACCCGCGCGAAGGAGCGCCGCACAGTCATCGACCGACCTGATGCCACCCCCAACAGTAAAAGGAATAAAGATCTGCTCTGCCACCCGTTCGACCAAATTCACCAGAGTTTTGCGCTGCTCAATCGTCGCGCTGATATCGAGAAAAACCAGCTCGTCAGCACCCGACTGCGCATAGTGCGCGGCAAGTTCGACAGCATCACCGGCATCGCGCAGATTTTCGAAGTGAACCCCCTTCACGGTGCGTCCGTTACGAACATCGAGGCACGGTATGATACGCTTTGCGAACATTATCCGAATCTCTTTAAATCTTCGAGCTTAATGCGCCCTTCATAGAGCGCTCTTCCGACGATTGCGCCATCGAGCCCGAGTTCGCCCAACTTGTCGAGCTCCGCCACCGAGCTAACACCGCCGCTGGCAATAAGTTTGATATCGGGGAACTTTTCGATCAGCGACTTATACAGACCGTGCGAAGCGCCTTGCAGCATGCCATCGCACTCGACGTCGGTGCAGGCAACTTCGCTGATTCCCGCCTCGCGATATTTCTCGATCAAATCATAAACCCATATCTCAGTGCCTTCCTGCCAGCCAGAAACAACAATTTTCTCTTTCTTAGCGTCGGCGCTCAAAATAATTTTGTCCGCCCCATACCGCGCAATCCATTCACGGCATAGCTTTTCGTTTTTGACAGCGACACTGCCGATATTAACTTTTGCGGCGCCGCACTCGAATGCGATACGGATATCGTCATTCGAAGCAAGACCCCCGCCAAAATCAATGGCAAGCGTGGTCTTGGTCGCGATCCGCTCAATGATTTTATAGTTCACGACGCGCTTTTCACGCGCGCCGTCGAGATCAACCAGGTGCAGATACACTAATCCCGCGCCTTCAAACCGCAGCGCCATATCGAGCGGATCCGCGTTATAGATCTTCTTCTGCGCATAGTCTCCCTGTGTGAGCCGTACGCATTTACCATCAATCAGATCTATCGCGGGAATAATACGCATGCGCCTTTAGAGGGTTCCTTTGGTACTTGGAATGGCCGTCCCAGCCGTTCTCGCAATCGCGCTGCGCAGCGCGCGCGCGAAAGCCTTAAAAATTCCTTCAATGATATGGTGCTCATTCTCTCCCGCAGCGCGGATATGCAGCGTCATCTTTGCTCCATCCGCCAGCGAATGAAAAAAATGCTTGAACATCTCCGCCGGCACATCGCCTATGTATTCACGCTTAAATTGCACGTCCCAGACAAGAACCGCTCGTCCCGAGAAGTCGAGCGTGACGGAGGCCTCAGCTTCATCCATTGGCGCACAGTATCCGTAGCGCTCAATCCCCCGCTTATCACCAAGCGCCGCATGCAGCGCTTCGCCAAGCGTAATGCCAGTATCCTCAATCGTATGGGGCTCGTCTATATCGAGATCCCCCTGGACCGCCACCGACAGGTCTGCGCCAGAGTGCTTTCCCAGCTGCTGTAGCATGTGATCGAAAAAACCAAGACCGGTGCTCACGTATGTTTCACCGCTGCCATCGAGATTAAGATCGACTTCAATAGCAGTCTCGTTAGTGCTCCTGCGACGGACAGCGCGGCGCGACGCTTCGTCTTGAATCAGTTCAGTGGGGCCCGCTCCCCCTATCTCGGTTAGCGCAGCCATGAGACGGCGATTCTCAAGCGGCGTTCCGACTGAGATACGCAGCGCCCCGTCACAGTAAAGCTGGTTCGAGCGATCGCGCACGATGATGCCGCGCTTAAGGAGTTCTTCATAGACGCGGCGCGGCTCCGTAAACCGCGCCATTAAAAAATTCGCTTGCGAAGGCACCACTTCCGTAACAAGCGGTGAAGCGGCGAGCAGCCCGGCCAATTTTTCACGCTCGCGGCAGATCTCTTCCGCCATGCGCTTTTTGCGCTTCTCCTGCGAGAGCGCGCGCTGCGCCAGCATTTGAGTAGGACCGCTGATATTGTACGGAGCCTTTACCTTTGAAAGAATAGCTACGAACTGCGCGGAGGCGAACGCCAATCCGATACGCAGTGCCGGCAGCCCCCACGCTTTCGACAACGTTTGCAGCACCACGAGATTCGCATATCGGGAAAGGAGCGGAATCGCTGAGCGCTCCGGGCAGAAATCGCCGTACGCCTCATCGACGACAACCAGTCCGCCAAACTCTTTACACAACACTTCAATCGACTCGAGCGACTGCGCTGTTCCTGTTGGATTATTTGGTGAACAGACGAATATCAATTTGGTATTTGCCGTTATCGCCGCGCGTACCGCCGCTATATCAATGGCAAATTCTCGCGTTAGCGGCGCGGCTATCACCGCGACATCATGAATCTGCGCGCTCACCTGATACACGGTATAGGTCGGTGGCATCACCAGAATAGCGTCGCGTCCTGGAGCGCAGCATGCCCGAATAATCAGCTCGATCGCCTCATCACTGCCGTGGCTGATAAACACCTGCTGCGGATCGACATCCTTGAGCTTTGCGGCGGCACGCTTGAGCGCCTTTTGGTGCGGGTCGGGATACCGAGAAAATGGTCCGTGAATCACGCCCCCGTGCGGATTTTCATTAGCGTCGAGAAAGATCTGCGCCTCGCCTTCGAACTCATCGCGCGCGGTCGCATAGGGCTTCAAAGATAAAATGTGCGGACGGACGACGTTTTCCAATTTGAACATCACGCATCTCCTTTTAAACGAATTGATACAGCGCGCGCGTGCGCGCTCAGCCCTTCAGCTTCTGCCATCGTGCAGATAGCCGGCGAGAGCGCCAAAAGGCCGGCACGGGTAATCTGCTGAAAAGTGACTTTCTTGATAAAGCTATCGAGTGAAACGCCGCCGCTCTGGCGCGCGTACCCATTCGTTGGCAGTGTGTGGTTGGTGCCTGAAGCGTAGTCTCCCGCAGACTCGGGCGTATACTCTCCAATAAATACGGAACCCGCGTTACGCACTAAATCTGCTTGGGCTTCAGCATCTTTGGTTATTATAATCAGGTGCTCCGGCGCATAGCGGTTAATCAACTTCATACCGTCCTCAAGCGACGCGACGCTAACGGCTGCGCTATGCTCGAGCGCGCGCGCAGCCAATTCACGGCGTGGCAACATTTCAAGTTGTCGCGACAACTCGGCTTCGACCGCGATAATTAATTCGGTCGAAGTAGTTACCAGTAGGGTTTGACTATCGGCGCCGTGCTCCGCTTGGGATAAGAGATCCGCAGCGATAAAATCAGCGCGCGCGCTTGTATCGGCGAGAATTGCCACTTCAGAGGGTCCCGCCGGAAGATCAATAGCAACACCGTGCTGCATTATCTCCTGTTTTGCCGCGGTTACATACTGATTGCCCGGGCCAAAAATCTTTGCGACTGCGGGAATCGTCTCCGTGCCGAATCCCAGCGCCGCTATCGCCTGCGCCCCCCCCGCTTTAACCACGCGCGTAATCCCCGAAAGCGCCAAACTAAATAGGATGGCAGGATGAATCCTTCCTTGGCGATCAGGGGGAGTGCAGACAACAATCTCCCCGCAGCCGGCCAAGCGGGCCGGAACCCCAAGCATCAGCGCCGTCGAAAAAAGTGGCGCGGTTCCACCGGGTATGTATATGCCGATTGGTGAAATCGGCAGCGACTTACGCCAGCACCGCACCCCGGGAGTCGTCTCTACAACGGCAACGGCTTCACGTTGCGAGCGGTGGAATGTCTCGATATTGCCGTGCGCGGTGCGAATCGCCTCCTTGAGCTCCCTCGGCAGCGCGGCTTCGGCCGCTTCGAATTCATCGCCGCGTACCCAAATCGAATCCAACACGGCGCCGTCAAGCGTGTGTGCATACTCAATGAGCGCCGCATCCCCCCGGTCTTTTACGGCGGAAAATATTTCACCAACACGCGCGGCAACGCTCATTCGATCGAACAGCGGTCGCGCGATTATCTCGCGCAGCTCGTCTTCTGTCGGAGAACTGTAGCGCCGCATAATGCCGCCTAATAATTGTTAGACGATAATCTTCTCGATTGGAACGACCAAGATTCCTTGCGCACCCGCTTCGCGCAAACTTTCAATGCGCTCCCAGAAATCGTCCTCTTTGATTACCGAGTGCACCGAGCACCATCCGTCGAGCGCGAGCGGCATGACTGTCGGACTTTTTACGCCGGGGAGAAGCTCCATAATTGCCGGAAGAGCTTCTTTCGGCGCGTTCAAAACCACATACTTGTTCTGCTTAGCGCGCAGCACCGATCCGATACGGAAAAGCAGCTTTTGCAGAATTGCCTCGCGCGGGGCCTCTAAGCCTTTTTCCGGCGCAATCAATACCGCCTCAGACCGAAGGACCGTCTCAACTTCGCGCAATCCATTGGTCCAGAGCGTGCTTCCGCTGCCGACGAGATCACAGACGGCATTGGAGAGACCGATCCCCGGAGCGATCTCGACCGAGCCGCTAATCTCATGAACCTCGGCTTGAATATTTTGGGCGGAGAGAAACTTCTTGAGCAGACGCGGATAGGAAGTGGCGATGCTCTTGCCATTCAGATCCTTCACGCCACAGTACATTTCATACTTCGGCACGGCGACCGACAAGCGGCAACGGGCGAAGCCAAGGCGTTCGCGAATAGTTACCGGCTGTTCTTCTTCGAGTACGGTATTTTCGCCGACAATACCGATATCGGCGACGCCGTCGGCGACATAGCGTGGGATATCATCATCACGCAGGAAAAAAACTTCTATTGGAAAATTCTGCGCTTCACTGCGCAGCTTCGCGTTGCCGCGCCCGCCTTCTACATCAATTCCCGCCTCACGAATGAGCTTCAAAGAGTCTTCACTGAGACGGCCAGAGCGCTGCAGCGCCAATCGAATTACTGTTTTTGACATACACACCTTTGTAAAAATTGCCTTTATAAAAATTCAGTCGCGATATTATTCACGTTACGGGACCTATTCAATGTGCGGATAGAAAGAATTTTGACGCGGCTAGCCGCGATGATGATCAAGGTGAAGCGATACAATATCGCCCGGAAGGGAATTCCGAAATTGAGCGCAGCGTGTACCGTCCGTGAACATGCAGGCAGCGTAACACCAACAATCGGGGCAGTCAAAGCCGGCTGGCCAAAAACCGCCCGGCGATGTTTTATTATTGGCCTATTCGGTTTACCATACCGCATGGCTAATCCTTCGGTAACCATTGTCGATTACGGGGTCGGGAACCTCTTTAATGTCCAACGAGCGCTCCGCTCTGTTGGCGCCGAAACGATAATCTCCAAGGATCCCCACGAGATCGAACGCGCCGAGCGCATCTTGCTTCCGGGAGTCGGCGCCTTTGCGGCCGGTATGGATGGACTGCGCGAGCACGGACTCATAGATGCCGTGCGTGCAGCAGCAAAAAGAGGCACGGTACCCTTTCTGGGTATCTGCCTCGGCATGCAGCTCCTAATGGACTCGTCGGAAGAAAACGGCGACTGGCAGGGATTGGGACTGATTCCCGGACGCGTGCGCCGCTTCAGCGCACCCCACGCGGAAGAACATTTTAAAATTCCGCAAATTGGATGGAATACAATCGAGAAATGCCCTGGGCAGGAAGTCCTCTGGGAGAACTCGGTGCTAAGATCAGTGGATTCGAAATCTTTCGTCTATTTTGTCCATTCTTATTTCGTCGATCCTCAGGAGCGCATGGACGTAGTGGCTGAAACGAACTATGGACGCGACCGTTTTTGCTCCGTGATAAAGCGCGGCTCAATTACCGGGTGTCAGTTTCACCCCGAGCGGAGCGGTGACGCAGGGCTCTCGATTTTGCGCTGTTTTATCGAGCAGCGCATCTAATACGTGCAGATATCGCGCACATTGCCCTAAGAAAAATTCTTAAATACAACGTTCGGCGATTTTCCAATCAAGATCCGGCAAATTTTTCCCGATCCTATATACAACTCGTAATGCTTGCGCCTACCGCTCTCCGGCGCAAAAAAGGAAGATTGTGTCCACCGTCTCCACCATGGTGCTCACCGCCAATGCGGTAGCACTCGCACGTCAGTACGCACAATCAGCGCAATCCGCGCTGCACGGAAACGAACAGCCGCGCGGCGACGATGCCGCCGTCGCCGACTTTTCGAATAACGAATTCTTCTCTGAGCTGGAGAAACACCTCGCCGATTACCGCAATGGCCGCGGCGAGCTCTCAAAGAAAACCGCCGACAAGATCGGTCGCGTAGACGAAAACGCCGCTTCTCTTCTGCAAGGGCTCGATCCTAAATCATTCATTACGTACAGCGCCTATGGATCGACTATGAGCTACGAGCGGCGCGCACGGTATGTTTCGAACGTTTATGCGCATGCGAAGCACATTGCGCTACTACAAAACTCACTTAAAACTGCCTAGTTTTATGAATAATTTAAATATATTAGCTAAAACGCGCGGGCAGCGCGGCTTTTGACTACCGCGGCAGCCCTGCTACAATAAAGGGACGGTTTTTATCCCTTCGTATTCCCGGTTTTCCCGCACAACATTCATCACGCGACTGAACTTTTAGAAGCCACGCTTCGGGAGTATGTAATGGTATTCACTAATCGCAATCTGTTCCGCATTGTATTTGCCGCCGCAGCCGGATCGCTCTTTACCATCGCGTTTTTCATCTCGCAGAAGTCGGCGAGCGCCGAACCTGCTGCAATGGTTAATCCAAAGAAGATCACTCGCGACCTCGATCAAAAAGACGACGCGCTCGCCCTCGAAGAGGCAGAACTGATGGAATCTATGACGCGCGTTAAAAAGAAAGAGGCAGCACCCAAAGCCGCGAAGGAAAACGCGCGCGCTTCGATCGATCTCAAGAAGGTAGCCGACACAATCGCCCTGAGCGAGCCCCCGGAGAAAACCAAAATCGAAAAGCTTACCGCGAGAAAAGAGGAGGCCGCGGTCGAACATACGGAGCCAGTCGCGAGTACCGTTGAAAGAGCCGTCGAAAAATCAAAAGAACCAACTAAGAAGGAATCGATTGCCCGTGCCGCGCGTCCGGAGCCGGCAGCCAGCGAATTAGAAAAGTCGGTAGAAAAATCGATTGAGCCAAGACGCGAGCAACCTCCCCTGAAGGAAGCGGCGGCACGCACGATTACTCAGAGCGATCCGGCGCTGAGAAAGGAAGTAGCCGCGCTGGGAGGGCTATTCAATCAGTGGCACAAGGAATTCGACCAGAAGTATGCATCGGTGCTCAATACTCAAACCGAAATTTCAAAAGCTCTGAATGAGCGCATTGATCTGATCGAGAAGCGCGATCGCCTCGCGCCGGATACCGGCGTAAACGCCGAAGCGCTCGCCGCGATGCGTTCCGAGCTGATCGGCAAACAGGAAGCCGCCGAATCGCGCATTGCGGCGCTTGAAAAGAGAAAGGCGGCCGCGGCGCCGGTAACGCTGTTCCGTCGGCCGAAGTCAGTCAGGGGATGAAGAAGATTGCTAAAGAATACGGCGAAATTCAGACGGCAATGCTTGCCCAAGATCAGTCGATTAAATCGCTGCGACTGATTGACGGCCAGCTCAAGTACCGCATCAATAGCGCCGAGGCCGATCTCACCAGCGCAAAAGACGATATGGCATCGGTGAAGCAAGCCGTCGCGCGCATCGAAACCAATCTGAATGAGCTTTCCGATCAGTTCACTGACAGCTTGAAGTACCGACCGCATCAAGTTTATCAAGCGCAGACCGAGTGGTCTGATTACGAATACGATTGGGGTGTAGCTGGTGGCCCAAAGTATTCCGCCATTCCACACAATGCCGTTATGAGCAATATGCCCATGGTAACTGTCGCTGAAGAGGTCGCCAATTTATGGAGTGGCCCCGAAGAAGACGATAAGATCGTCACCACTATCCGCCGCGGCGCTCAGCTCGCCGTGGAAGCTACCGAACAAGATTGGTACCGCGTCATCGTGGCTGACGGCCGCCGGGCGTGGATTCCGGCGCGATCGGTGATTCATAATAATCCGGTTGGACGGGATACGACGCTGCGAATTGCGTCGGCTGATTAATACCTCCGCGCAACCTCACTGTTGTCGCGCATTAAAAGCCTATTCGGTGAGCAATCGAATCATACGCGGAGAGCGCAGCATAGTAGGCTCTTCGAACCGGGTATTTCACAACAGCTTTGAACAATATTCCCAGCAATTTTTTATTGTTCTGGGAGTCGGCTGACACACCTTTCCTATCCTTTGCTTCGGAAGGTGCATCTTGCTTCTGATCGTCTACATTTCCGCCTCTGGCAGCGTTCTCGGATTCGCCGACTGTGATTTGAGGCTCATGGTCGGCAGCAGATGAATCTATATCGAATTTTTCCGCCGCGGTGCGCTTGGAATCCGTGCTCACCAACTCTTTCAACAATTGAAAATACGTTTTACGCACGATACCAATCTGGGCAAATGTATCTTGAATAACCGAGACAAGCGCGTCTTCGTTCGAATCCGGCGAGACCGTTCCCATCTTAAGAATCGTACGCGCGAGGCCTCTCGCGTTGCCCATCATGACGCTCAGCACAGCCCAGACCGGTAGGCTCACGAGCCCCCTCGTGGAACGAGTTTGGCCGAAATCTAAAAGATGCATTTTTTCATTGGCATCGATGGGAATATTGCCGGGTTGGAGATCTGTATGTAGTTCCTTAATGTAAAAGACCTGACCGACAATCAATTGTATCAGTTTAGACAGACGCCGTCCGACCTTCTTTTCCTCTTCCGTCAGAGTTTCGGGATCTCGCCTATTTAGCTTAGTTTGACGAGCGACGCTGAGCAGCATGCCAAGCGCGGGAAGGAGCCCTCTTCCTACCTGAAGATACTGAGCGCCAAAACGAAATCCGCACTTTTCGTTTATATCCATATAGAGCGCTTGAAGGGTACTCAAGAACTCCGGCGGAGCATCGGGAACTTCTTCGTGTCTGTTTTCTTCTGGTTCAATGCTTTCTTCATTCTTTTTTCCATCAAGCCCTTCAAACTCACCAGAAGAATCTTGATCTACCGCTTCACCAGCGACACGAGAAGAAGAATCGTCAAGATTATTTTCTTCTAAGTCGCCGCGACCGCCGTTCCGCGGTTGATTCAATTGCCCGTTGTACGGCTCTATTTTCACGTTAAACGGCACCGACGGTCCGATGTCGTCCATACAGATCACACTTTCACCACAGGCTCGCCGATGAATGCGCGGCACCTCGATATCAGGATCGAACATATACAGACGGCTAAACCGTATCTGTCGTCTCGCTTCAGCTTTGAAATCAAGTTCGCTCTGAAAGGTCTCTGCCAAAGCCGTCATTTGAGAGGCAAAAAACTGCAGTAATGTATGAAATTCGCCGCCGGTATCACTTAACGTCGCGTAAGAAATAAACGCCTGATTTACGCGGATGTTACATGCGAGCTCTTCTTCAACCCAAGACTTCTTAACTTTTACCACTACATCGGAAAGTGAGCCGTCGCGATTGATTAATTTTGCCCGGTGCACCTGTGCAATTGACGCAACGGCAAATGGCACTTCTTCGAATTCAGCGAAAATGGCGCTTATCGGGCGGCCAAGATCGCGCTCAATGATCTCGCACGTTTCGGGAAAAGGCATGTGCTTAACAAGCGCGCTTTGAAAATGTGCGAATTTTTCGAACGCAACCGGATCCAACGCCGACACAAGGACGGAGATAGTTTGCGTCGCTTTTTGCCAAAAAGGTCCTAAATTCTCTAAATGTGGAACGAGTTTTGGCGCCACGGTAACGAACAGGGATTCGATTGACTTGAGAGCCTTTGCAGATTTATCGCCCTCACGACTATCCGATATGGCGTCCACTTCCCCGAATGTTCTCGAAATATTTTCAACGAGGACCTCACGCAGACCCAGCAGCGCGCGAAATTGCCGTTGAAATAACGTTACATCCTTGGCGACATCGGCAATTGCCTGTATTCGATGGGACGAATTGACATCACTTGTGGCAATCGTATAAAGATTTCTCTCCTCAATCTTCCACAACTGACGCACAATTCCGAAGAAAACCGGTATCACTTTTTCCACAGAGAACGCTTCGCGTACCGCAGGAGAAGCGGCGCCATTTTTTTCACCGGTCTCGACAGAAAGAGGATCGGCGGTTTTCACAATTGAAGCGAGATGCGGAAGGATTTGAGCGTGGTGCTCCATGCAGAGCGCTTCGACAATTCCAATTAATTTCTCCGCAGCAGCGGCTTTTTGATCGAAGAATGCGTTTTTATCCCGTACAATTCCAATTGTCTCTTTGCATTGGTTCCAGACGGGAAGCAGCGCCTGTGTAAGCGTCTCGCGCAGCCGCGCCGTATCAGCGCCGGCCGATGCAGGGAATTCAGAAAATGAAAACGAAGAGAGCAATTTCTCGAGCTGCAAGAAAAAGTCTTCAATCTGCCTCGTATTTTGATCTAGGGCGTCCGCTCGAGCGCTATGATTCGGTAAAACTTCTATTTCAGAAATGGCATCTTCGTCTGGAGCGTGTTCGCTGTTCGCGTTGACGTCTTCAGAAGGAGGCGAATGAATAGCGCGTGCCGCGCCGTCCAACGGCGGCAATTCAGGATTCTCAAACATCGATTACCCCATTAAAGACTGTGAGAAAGCGCCTAATCGCCAGTTTTACGTCTTTATGGGGAATTACTTTAATTGTGTTAGATACCCAAATCAAGTCAGGCGAATCGCCGCCAAATACCGCCGCAAAGGTCTTGAACTTATGCGGTGCGCCAATTCGGTGAAATTAACGTCGTTGTTTCATATACCTGCCCAACAAAACGCAGCTCGGCCCGATTATGCGTAACCAGCAGCACCGTCTTTCCCGCCAAGTAACGGTCCAAAAAGTCGATTATTTTTTCGCGTTTCTCGGCATCAATGCCGTTGAATACTTCGTCGAGAAGGTAAATTTCACCACCCTGGAGCAGTCCGCGCGCGAGGCGGACGCGCTGCTCTTGGCCGGCGGAAAGATTGAAGTGCCGGCTGCCGACCTCAACATCGATGTTCGGCGCGAATTCAGTTACGAGGCAGCCATCGAGCACTTCTTGCAAAACGCGCTCGTCATGTTTTTCCCCTAGGGTGATATTCTGACGGAGCGATAGCTTAAAGAGCGGATCGCCGTTGCTGATCATCGTCATGAATTTTTTTGGAAATTCCGCTCCGGCGGCGTCAGCCCCGTTAATCTGATACGCGCCGCGGAAGGGCAGCATATTGAGGAGCACGCCCAAAATGGTCGTCTTTCCGCTGCCGCTCTCACCAACGAGCCCCACTCGTTCGCCGCGGGAAAGCGTAAAAGGGCCAATGTTCAGGCACAGCGCGGTGCCGCTCTCTTTGGCAAACTCTAGCTTTACGTCCCTCAAGGTAAGCGTCTCGAAATCTCCGGGCACAATCGGAAAAGGGGGCGGCGCGACCTCGCTGTTGAGCAACTGAGAAAATTCGCGGCGCACGATAATCGCATCCTGCTTCTCCTGCACGAGCTGAACGTAATATTCGATCAGATACACGACGACGTTCCACAGCTCATCGAACGACCATTTGATAAAGAGCAGAAAACCCAGTTCGAGCTCGCCGTTCTTTACTTGATATATGCCGTAGAGCAGCGTCGCCGCGTAGAGCACGTTGAAAAGGTTGAGCTGCAGTAACCAGCGGCCAGCGTGAAAGGTACGCACCTTCTCGAGTTGAATCCAATTTTTCTCCGTAAGCTCCTGCGCAACACGCTTGAAAAGCTCCTGGGCTTGCAAGCGTTTCAGCGCATTCAAATTCATCATAAAGCTCGAGATCGTCGAGCCTGTCTCTATTTGTTGTTCTGAATAACTTTTGGTTATCGCGGAGAACCGCGCCGAGATGCGCAGCGCCACCGCCAGCAAGCAGCCAACAAAAAATATGTTCACCGCGAGCACGTACGGGCTCTGCATAAAAAGTATGATAACAATAAGCACGAGGCGGGTAACACGGAACGTCAGTCCCCACGTCCAGTCAGAAAGAAAATGCCGCACGTGCTGTGTATACTGACTGCTCAAAGTGAAGAGCTTTTCTTTCGAATAATTAAAAAGCTGCGAGGATCGGATCGAAGCGAAGGTTAGGTAAAAACGGAGTGACGTGAATTCTGCATAGACCGTAGGCAGCGCCTCTGAATATTTGCGGATAAAATAATCGAGACCTTCCGAAAGGAGCAGCGCGCCGATCCAGAGGGGAAAAAGGCGGCCGGCGATCTCTTCGAATCTCAGTTCGTTGATGTGCGAGATTACATGGCTCAATACGTAGAGTCCGGTTAGCCTGAACAGCGCCGAACAAACAGCTATCAGCGTCAGTACGAAAAATTCTTTCCGAAAGCCGGAGCTGTAACGAAAGAAAAATTGAAAGGCATAATTGGGAAGGGCGGCAAGTTCAGCTATCGAGAGCGGCGCCACATTTTTAATTTTTCGTTCCCACATAAGACCGCGCGTTCGAGCTCAACAGCTCTGAGCTCCTTTATCGTTCATAAAACCTTGTCCCGGTAGCGGCGTATTTTTTATTGCGTCATAGCTCATTGTAATTGTGCCAGATTTTATTTTTGCGAATTAGGCACGCAATTTACGATTGATTTTTGATATTTTTCCATATAGAATTTTTATAGAAATACGGTTTTCCCCTCGGAGCTTTCCACATGTCATCACTCGCTTTCATGATTCGTTCGGGGCTTATTTGGCGCGCAGTTCCACCTGAAATAGCGATCTCTCAAAATGCCGCTCACCATATGACCCAAAACAATATGCTTACCCAAAGCAATATGCTTACCCAAAGCAATGCGCTTCCCCAAAGCACCGCTCCAGTGAAGGAGCGCTTTGTGCCTTTTTCCAAAGACGAGTGCCAAGACCTGCACGAGCTCTGTCTTGAACAATTCCAGAATACATCCCCTGTTGCGGAGAAAGAAGCGCTCTCTTTCGGTATCGAGGCGCTGGATCGAGCGCTGCCTTCGGGCGGCCTACGGTACGGCACCGTCCACGAATGGAGCTTGCTCAACCTTGATCACGCCCGTATCCCGCACGCTCTCTTTTCATGGCTTGCCTTTCGCGCCTGGAAGCAGAATCAAAACAGCTCTCCCCGTTTTATCTTCTGGATCGGAAAGGAAGCGTGGCCATCCCCATACGCACTGGCACAGATTAGTTTCGGACAAGAAACTCAAAGCGCTTTTTTCACTCAGAACATCTTTCTCGATGTTGACGGTGAAAAAGAGCGGCTCTGGTCAATCGAAACA
The DNA here is from genome assembly GCA_964435675.1 of uncultured Bdellovibrionales bacterium. Taxonomy (GTDB): domain Bacteria; phylum Bdellovibrionota_C; class UBA2361; order UBA2361; family CAYTAW01; genus CAYTAW01. The sequence continues at coordinate 2,390 of CAYTAW010000010.1, read as the reverse complement.
GCACTGCGCTCTTCAGCGTGCGCCATGGTCGTTGCCCCTCTTTCGAACACCTCGCTTTCAGTCAGCCGGCGGCTCCTGCTCGCCGCCGAGCGCGGCAAATCGATCGGCCTTTTTTCAATTGCGCCGCGCATGCGCGCTATGGCAACTGGGGCGCAATCGCGCTGGGAGATAATCTCTATCCCCTCTTCCTCGGATTATCCGCGCTGGCGCCTCGAGATCAGCAAATGGAAAGGCGCGCAGCCGCTCGAGCGGCGTTGGGAAGTTGAACTTTCCCCCCCTTCTATTAGAGATCTTTATTTTTCCGAAAACAATTCAATTAGCGCGGTACCGTATGGAAGAAAAATCGCAGCTCATTTACCCGAAGCCTCACCAAATGCGTTTTCTCTGCATATACCTGCCGATGTGGTCGATAGAGCTCTGTATAAAGAGGCGGCTTCAAGCGAGTCGCTCCCCGATTACCCAGCAGAGCGTCTCAGACATAGCGGCTAATACTACGGCAACTACCAAAGAAGTAGCCATCGAGCCCTTGCTCGTCTGCCCGGAAAATGGGCGCTTAATCGTCAAACGATGCGGCCGCGCCGCACGCTGCGCCGGAGTCCGCGAAGAGATGCCGCTCGCTCTCGCTCAGGCACTGTTCAACGGCGCGACAGTAGAAGAATTCGACGCACTCGGCGATTCGCGCAGTCTTTTCGGACTCGGTCTTTGGGCGCTGCAATTCTCACCGCAAGTCGCGCTTGATCCGCTGCTCAGCGAAGAACTAAACCGCGGCACCCCCCGCACACCGCCTGTCTTCGCAAACGGCCTCGTCCTGAACTTAAGCGGCACCGATCGGCTGCATAGAAGCGAAGATTTATTACTCGAAAAGATTGACCACGCGCTCAAAAAAAACGGCTATCGCGCCCGCTATGCGATTACGCGCAGCCCAAGCGCGAGCTGGGCACTCTCGCGTTTCGCAAGCGAAAGGAGCGTCATTATTCCGCAGAACGGCGCGCTGATTGAAGCGCTTGCGCCGCTGCCACTCGAAGCGCTGCGCATCTATCCGGAAACTGCTGCGGCGCTACGCGAAATCGGCCTGACTACCGTTCGCGATGTATTCAAACTGCCGCGCCGGCCGCTCGTCGAGCGCTTCGGCCTCCCTCTTTTAAAGCGCCTCGATCAAATGCTCGGCGCGGTGCACGAGCCGCTGACCTGGATCTCAGCGCAGAAAAGCTACGCTATCAGCAAACGCTTCGCCGCGCCGCTTTGCGAGAGCAGCGCCGTGAAAGAAGCGCTCAAAAAACTCTTCATCAAGCTACATCAACAACTGCAAGAAGACGGAAAGGTCTCACGTCATTTTGTCGTGCAATTGAAACCGCTCTCCGGTAGAGGGCCTTCACGCAGCATTTCTTCAATCAGCGCTCCGCCTCTGATAAGAAAAGAATTGATGCTCAATTCCGCGCTGAACGATTCGGCCAAAATCACGCAGATTATCGAGCCGTTCCTCGATTCACTGCAGCTTGGCGGCAATACGGTCTTAAACGGCATCGACGAATGCTCGCTGCTCGCGCTTTCGCCGCGGCCAGCCGGTCAGGATCAGTGTCAGCTCCCCTCGCTCGAAAGCCGCAGCGATCCGCTCTCGCGCGCCGAATTTGAGCATATTCTCAATCAATACGCGGCGCGCTTCGGGGCCGAAAAAATCAAACACGCGGCGCTACACCAGCACCATCAGCCGGAAAAATCATTCCGCTTTCAGCCAATAGAGAGAAACGGCGCATCGATCAAAGCGGTAAAAAGGCCGGAAACGCTTCACAAAAAAGACTTCCCTTCGCATATATTCTCGCGTCCCGAAGAGGTGGCCGTAATGGCGCTCCTTCCCGATTATGCGCCGGCAATCATTCACTGGCGTAAAAAAAAACTGAAGATAACGCGCAGCGTGGCGCCGGAGAAAATTCATATGGCGTGGTGGAACAACGCGGCGCCGGCTTCACCACGAACGTACTTCAAGATTCAAGAAGAACACGGCCGTTGGCTCTGGCTATTTCGCGAGGAAAAAACGATGCGCTGGTTTGTGCATGGCATCTGGACGTAGCCGTCTCCAAGCGCGCCAGTTTGCCTCTGCGATCACATGGTTACGACGTCCAACATCTTTCATTTGACAAATAAAAGTAAAAGCGTACTATTCCTCCCCCATGAGCACTGTTGTTCCGTCCTCTTCTTCACCTGAGCACTTTCCCGCTTCGCCATCGAACGCGCAAAACCCCGCCCACGAGCAAGATCTCTCCACTGCCCGAATAACTCGCGGCGACGCGCCCTATACGACCTATCTCGATCCACGCCTCTCCTTAGCCGATCGCTTTCTCGCCGCATGCCGGGAATATGAAGTAAAAGCCGAAGACGCCGCTGCCATCGGC
>CAYTAW010000009.1:17675-19431 GCA_964435675.1 uncultured Bdellovibrionales bacterium | reverse complement strand
CCGCAGCAGAGACCATAGGCGCTAAAAGCTTCTGGAACATTTCCTTTGAACAAGCTAAAAATAATATGCGAGGCGTCATCGAGAATTAACTACGGCGAATAAATCCTCCCCCAGCCGAACAGACGCAGAGGAGAAAATAGTGATAGGTAGCAGCGCACTTTCATATGCTCAATTCCAAAATTAGCGCTGATCAAGCGAGCCAGTTGCCTCGATTCATTATTCGTTTAACAGCCGTATTGTTCAGCATATTCACTGAAATAGGTTACGCAGATTCAATCTTTAATGCGGCGGACATCGTCGTCAATTACGATCCCTATAGCCCTCCTCCGATACCAAAATTCGGTGAAGCAAGTAAGTGGGTGCGGACAAAAATCTTGCCGTTCGACACTGATGACTATAAGCCTTATTTCTACAAGGGAATCGCATTTCGGCTTAAATTCCCCTCTAATTTCAATAGAAAAAAAGGCGCCGAAAGAGTTTTTCCAATGTTGATTGTCCTTCCAGGACACGGCGAGAGGGGATCCATTTACGACAACGAATCTCAGCTTAGACACGGAGCCCAGGAGATAGGCAGGTTGGTAGATAGTGGAGAATTCGACGGTTTTATTCTCATTCCACAGCTGAGCTCGCTCAGCGCAGTGTTTCAACCTATACACGGCGAGATTATTCTAGATCTTCTCCATACACGACTCATCCCAGAGCTGCACCTTGATCCTGATCGGATATTACTGCATGGACTCTCCACGGGAGGCCAGCTGGCCTGGCAAATGCTCGAGCGGTATCCGCTCGACTTTTCAGGATTAGTTTCTATTTCTCATGTGTACCGGCCGTCCCTCAAAGAGAAATTCTTTGATTCAGTTCGCTATAGGCCAATCGCGATTTTCCAGGGCCGATTTGCCCAGGAGCAAGAAACTGAAGAGCTGCGTCTTCTCTCCCATTATTATAAGGATCGCGGTGCGGCGCTAACCTATACCGAGTTTCCGAACGACGGTCACCGATGCTGGTTTTCGGCTTGGAAAAGCAAGACGTTTGTCGAATTCTTAAAATCATCACATCGTGCCAATCCGACTGTCATTCAAGGAAGTAGCCGTCATTGCAGCGATACCCCTAGAGAGGTCTTGATTGCAGTGACGCCGGGATCCGATTACTACGAATGGAGAGTTAATGGAAAAATTATTCCGAATGAAAATAAAAATGTCCTTGCGGTAGGCGCATTCGGTACTTACGAGACCAGAGTTTCGCGTAGCGGCACCTGGTCTCGCAAGCCACTCGTAATCGAAAAGAGTTGCGCTCCACTGGCGATTGCAAAGTCGGGCGAGACATTCGAAAGCTCCCTACTTCCCGGTATAAACGGCAAAAACTTGATCCCCTTGAGCGCTCCCTCGGGGTGGGCAAGCTATCAATGGTTAAAAAACGAAAAGGCAATTGAAGGCGCCAACTCACCTACTTTTTTTGTGTCAGAACCGGGAAACTATTCTGTGGTTTCGAAAAGGTACTCCGATTTACCTTTTTCTCACTCAAATACGATCATGGTTACCGAATCAGCTTCACTTCACAACTCACTTCTTCCAGACGACATCAGCGCAGTCCCATCGGCTAAAGGGGTAACACTAACCTGGAGAAAGAAAGGGGCTCCGGCCTCCCAGGCGCAGCTTCTAGAAATTTACCGTGCTTCCTACGATCCCACTGAGTTTACTCCGATTAGCGCTATCTCGATTCAATCGCGAACGTATCGCGACCGCGCGCGGCCTGATTC
>CAYTAW010000009.1:0-17665 GCA_964435675.1 uncultured Bdellovibrionales bacterium | reverse complement strand
GAATGCACCTTGCGTGACGGATCGGTGGGCGCGCTCGCGCCCCACGCTAAAAGGAACGGCAGCGACTGGCATATTTCCTGGAATGAAAAGGTGTTTAGCTCCACTCCCCGTTCATGCACACTGCTGCGCAGCGCTACCCAGAAATCGAAGTATTTTATTCTCTCAATTGAGCCAGTCTCGAAAGGAACGTATCACGACGACTTCGCCGCTCCATCGCGGCTATATTCATACGTCGTACGCGCTTACGAAGAAGATCGAGCGTCCCCTGTTTCCGACGAAGAAATAGTCCAAACTTTTCCGGACACCAAAGCGCCATTACCGCCGCTTTCTGTAGTGGCAATTGATCGCACTCACAACGCCGCACAGTTGCACTGGCGGCCTTCGGTGGATAACGATCAAGTGCGCGCATACTCGGTGGAATCACCGACACTCCGCATTGATAATACGGGTAATCCATTCGAAAGCTTCCCACTCGCTCTTGGCCGCTCACGAACCTCCGTCACCGTGCGGGCGCAAGATCGATCGGGCAACATTTCAATCAAAAGTAAACCCGTTCCCCTTGACGCACTCACACCAAAATTTGCGTACTATTTCTTTGGAGACCTGGAGAGCCTTAATTATCCATTAGGCAAGGCTGAATTCGCCGCATCCGCCAGTGGCCCGGCTGCTGAGATTTCATTAGACAGCCGCATGCGCGACGAACGCTTCGCGTATATGTGGAGAGGTGCCGTTGCGCCTCCCCGGCCGGGGAAATACGAGTTCCGCATCACAACCAATGGAGCGGCCCGTATTTATGCGGGAGACGAACTGCAAAGAATGGCTCAGCTGCCCGGATTAGAGGCCATCCCCCCCGGTAATCACATCGAAAACCATGAGTTCAATGATGCCATAAATGAATTCATGCTGATATTTTATTCTCGCGGGACCAACAATCACCTCTCGGTCGAATTGAGAGACCTACAAGATTCTGACTTCAAGCCGCTCCGCAGCGCATACTGAGCATCCCCTCTGAGAACGGACTCAAGGACGTCGGAAATACTCGCACGAATCAAAAACAGCCTTTGCCACCGATTTGCGGGTAAACCGCTCACTCAGGAAAAGACATATATCGGGAATCAGCTTTAACGTGAACGCCTGAGCTTTTGCGCAGTTCGATGCCGAGAACCCTTCCTTACCATAAATTGAGTAACCCTCCGTACGCTTCAGAAGCGTTGCAGATCCAAAATCATCGAGCGAACCCTTGTCGTCAACCGTTTGCATTGACGGAAATATGATGACCGCTCGGCCCTCTGCTATCTTTTCAGAAAAACTGGGAACAATCGGCTCCGCATGCCCCAAGTAATACGCTATGGGGACCCAATGCATCGACGCCACTGCGCAATTTCCAATGCCCAGCTCTAAAACATCTCGGACGGAGCTGCGATACAGTTCGGTGGTCTTTGAATTAGAACCGAATTCGGAAATTGAGTAGAGGAAATTGAGGCTCAAACAGATCATGAGCAAGGCGCCCAGAGCATTTGGCGAGTGAAAAATCCTCCACCTGGAGCGGCGCAACTGCGCCATTCCGATGGCCGAAAATACTGCCGAAGGCAGCGCCAAGTTAATAAGATAACGACCCATTTTTTGAGGTATCTGAACGTATTGATGTAATGATGCGGCGGCGAGTAGCAAAAAGAAAATCGGAATACCGACCTCTTTCCGTTTTCGAGATATTCCATTACGTAATGCAGTCAAAATACCCAAGAGACATAGTGGCATCTGAACGCCGATGCACTCAACCACATGAGAGGGTCGCAGAGGAACTCGGAGATATTCCTGCAACACCATCGCGGCTCCCGATAGACCCACGATGCTTTGCAGCGGATGTCCAAACGCGTAATAGCAAAATAGGAGCCAAGGCGTGCAAACTATAATAAACGACAGAAGACTTAAAATAATCTTCTTAAGATTACTTTGAAAAAAAAGCAGGGGAAGAAAGAGAATAAAATTATAACGCGTAAGAACCGTAAGAGCGAACCAATGTCCATTCGCTTTTCCATTAAACCATCTTACAAGAAACAACATGAACACCGCGAGCGAGAAGAGTTCGCTTCCCTGCTCTGTTCCATACTTTAAAACTGAGGGACTAGCGAGAAGGACATAAAAAACCAGACGCGATACGCTCAGATTAAAAGGGAAAAGCAAGCGCTCATGCAGCAAATCAGAAAGCCGAACGCTCGCGTAAAGAAAGAGAGTGCAAATAAATAATATGCTTAGATATTCCCCCGCCTGCCCCAGCAAGGAAGAGATTCCAAACAATAGCGAGGGAAGCGGCGCTCGCGAAGATTCCGCATAAATTGACTTCCCCAAATACGCTCGGCCCGTTAACAAGTAGGCGGCGAAATCCCAATGCACCCCGTAGGAATGCTGAATCAAGTTGAATGCAGTGGTCAGCGTGAAGGCTGAAAGAAGGGCCCGATTTTCGGTCACCCAAGCAAACAAACAGTTACCTCTTCCACGTTCAGATTCGCTAGTTCGAGCGACAATTGATGTACGTTTAGTCACTGAATTTGCGACCTCCAACTCTAGAGCTTTTTCTCACGTTCACTTTTCGAAATCATAAACCGCAAGCCAAGATCTATAATGAGGCGGGTTCACTACTTTACTAATAAGAGGGGTCGTGCCCTCCATCCATCTGGAAATTACTTTTAAATCGATGTCGTTATGCATACCATCCTCGCCCTTCCATCGGAACGGAATCGCTACAATGAAATAGCGCCGACTTATTCGGCGTATTTCACGAAAAATGCTAGTCTGAGCTGGTTCCAAATGTTCAAGCATATGGCTGGCAATCACTAATTCAAATTGGTTATCGAGGAATGGCCAAGGCAGATGGCTCGCATCATGGAATACTTTCTTGAACTCCGCTGGCGCGTAGTCCCCCTCATCTAAAAGCACGCTGCCGTGCACGAGAGGCACTCTATAGGCTCCTAATTCAAGCACGGGTGCGTTTTCCGGCAGATCTAGTTCGGCAATTATCTCACTCAACGGTGATAGGTATTCTTTCCAACGATCAAATTTTTCGTAATAGGGATCATCTTTCCCCCAGCGCAAATAATCTTCTTTAGACAACACTCGTAAGCCCATTTCCCTCCTCGATCATCTTCAATGATTTACTGCGACAATAGATAGAAACAATTTTTCATACCGCTGCGAGTTGCTCTCGCCGTTGTCCTCCCGCCGAATTCTACTTTCCGCCAAATTAACTCGGCGTTCCCTTTCCTGCGGCGGCAATGCCGCTGCCTGCGTCCATGCTGATACGAGGTCCGTCACGTCATCCGATCTCTGAAAAAGCGTGGCCGTGTTCCGCAGGGACGAAGAAGAATGTTTCGCTTCGGCAATCACACAATACACTCGACACGCTGCACCAATCGTAATAATCCTTTGAGCGTCATCACCGGATGCAACGGTTAGAATATCCATAGCCGAAAAAAACTTCCTCGTCTCGTACTGCCCGTCATCAATAGTTACGTTTCGACTCAGCCCTAAAAATTCGACGTACCGTTTAACTATAGGATCGTAGCTACAGGTGCAATCACTGTACAACACAAAGTGGGTGTTGGGATTATAAATCAAAAACTTCTTGGCCGCGCCCAAATAGTAGGCGCATTCTTCGGGAGGCGAAGACGAAACAGCTATTCCTATCAGCAGCGTGCGATCGTAAATAGGCAAACGAGCGCGCATCTCCCTTCTCTCGTCGGCCGAATAAAAATAATTTCGTGAATCCACATGATCTGCGGCGAATTCTTCGAAACCTGTAAATTGCGGCACCCGAGAATGGCGCGCTCCGCTTGCCACGGTCACTACATGAAGAGGCCGCGATGCCCGATCTAATTTCGCACGCCCCGGCGAGGATCCGATATCGCCCCTTCTTTTATCGTAAATCCCGATCACGACCGGCACCCGCAACAACATTCCTGCCCACCGGCCGATTCTATTTGATGAGGGCAGCCAGCTTTTAATCAAATGCGGTCGGACACTCCCGAGATACATCGCGAGCTCGGCGAGCGCACGCAGCGGCCGCCCTTTCAAGTCCACCTCAAAGATTCGAAAATTCGCTCCCAGCTTCTCCCGTATCCTTTTTATTTCACTGCTGCCTTCAGAGAGCGATACCACAATGTGTTCAATAGCTGCACCGCTTTGTGATTCGAGAAGTTCGCGCAACAAACGACTGCCCTCCCGCGCGCTCTCGTTCGAGACGAGGTGGACGACTCGATGTTCGCCTGCATTTCCCGGCGGCGTAGCTGCATGATGAAACTTGTGATATTTCGCACGGAACAGTCGGCGCTCACGCGCATGAATTGCCCAAAAGTGTTCGTGAATTCTACGCTTGTGGCGCAACCGCATCGCAGACAGCTCGGCGTGCGAGAATCTTTCTTCAATGGGAGGATATGAAAACACTTCATCAAACATGGCAAAAAGAGATCGTGGCCGTAATGCTGCAAGGCGTGAAATATTTTGGTCATGCTGCCGAATTGCGAGCACCACGCGATCTCCTGCGCTAACTATTTGCCCGAGAGCGGCAAGCCGGCACCAAAGCACCCAATCTTCGCCCTGCCTAAGGCGAATCGAAAAATCAATAGTGAGAAGAGCTTCGCGCTTTATACAAATGCTGCCCACAGAGAGAAGATTTATCCCTTCGAGAAGCGCAGAGAGAATATCGCCAGATATTTCATTTTCGGGGCGCGGAAATACGACCCCATTAACCAAGCAGCCGGCATGATTGATAAGCACCTTTTTCCCGTAGACGGCGATTGCCTCTGGATTACGCTGCATCGCCTCCACCAGGTAAGAAACGGCACCATCCAACAGCCGATCATCCCCATCGAGAAATATAATCAGCTCACCGCTTGAATGAACGAATCCAAATTGCCTAGCCAGCCCCTGTCCTTTATTAGACTGGCGTATACAAATGGTCCCCGGAAACGAATCGCAAATCCTCGATATCGCAACCGCCGAAGCATTATCGGAGCCGTCATCAACGACAACTACCTCTATATTTGGATATTTTTGGGAAAATACCGTTTCTAGCGTTTCGGAAAGGAACTCCGTAACATTGAACACCGGGATAATTATTGAAACTCGCGGCGCAGTCACCAGCCGTCATACCCCAAAACGATAAAATGGATTTGCTACTTTAACGCATCTCGGTATACAATTCCAAGCATCTAGCGTAGCGAGTGTTTCATTATGAACCGGATCTGGAAAAAAGTCTGCAAGTTCAGTTTTGTAGTAGCAGGATCAATGTTCATTTCCCACTTAGGTGGACGATTTGGCTTGTGGAGCACCCCTGGGAAAGAAGGTCTTTTGCCATACGAAGAGCCCAGCTTTCAAGCCGTCAAAGATTTTTTCGTTGATGACGCCTTCGCCTGCTAATTATCAGCTTCTTTTTTAATTGGTCCATTCAGTTTCAAAAAAAAATGCCGCGCTTCTTCAGGCATTTTTTTTGCGGCAAAGGAGCTGGCGAGGTAGGCATTAATTCTATTTTCACAACGCTTCCGCATCTCAACGAACCTGTCTCGGCCAATCGCTTCCTCGAATAACTGTTCACCAAATATAGCGGCGCATGCTTTGAATATAAGCTGGGGATCCTCGAATCCCATTTCAGAAATCCTTCTACTGTGCCGGCGCCTTCCGAGCACCACCCGATCTCCCCCGTAGTAAATCCTGCCTGAAAGCGCCAGGTGACACCATTGCCACCATTCATAGCTTAACGTCAGCTGATAACCTCCGGTGGGCAGCGATTGAAGCACATCTTTGCGGCAGCAATAGGAGCCGATACAAAACGCCGGTTTTCTTTCCAGCATGTTTTCGAACAGCTTCCTTCCCGATACTCGCCAGGAAGGCTGCGGAGCAACTTCGCCCGCAAACTCACTTCCCTCGCCGAACCATTCTACCAAGCCGTATACCGCTTCCGCATCTGGGTATCGGGAAAATCCTTTGCGAAAATACTCAAACGCTCCGGCGAACAATTTATCGTCGCCATCTAAAAAAACGACTAGCTCGCCTTCCGCTCTGGCGAGTCCCGTGTCGCGGGCTTTTGCGGGCCCTTGATTGGGTTGTACTATCAATTCAACCGATGAATATTTTGCGCAAATATCCCGAATCACGCACCCGTGTTCAGGGCTGGATCCATCATCGACTACGATGGTCTGAACATCCCCAGCTCCCTGAGCAAAAACACTTTCGAGCGCCTCGGCAAGATACTCTGTAACGTTATGTACGGGTATAATTGTGGTAATTTTCACGAGAGACTAGATTAAGGTTCCAGAATCCCGTTCGTGAGCATTCTTTTTATAAAGTCGTCCACGTCATTTACAATCCTCTCCCGTGGGGCATCATATCTAGTCGCAATCGAGTCGACGATTACATCGCGGCTCTTCCCCTCAGCTAACAGCTGCCAGATCGCACTACCAACGCCGTTGAATTGGTAAAACGTTCCGCTTCCGACTTGCAACGCGGTTACCTTGTCCTGCTCAACTTTCCAAAGCACCGCACCGGGATTTATAGAGGGCATCGAGATAATTTAATCGAAGAAAATTTGATGTTTTTTATCCCACAACTAACGACTTGATTCAACCGAATCAATCCTCGCATGCCAATGCCATTAAGCGCCTGTTTTCAAAGGGTATTTGGTTTTAATACCGCTCCGGGAGATGACCTCAACTTCAATCGGCGAACGCTAATATTAGCATTTCACGATCTCTAAGAGCCGTGCGCTTCTCAAGTCCGCTCTTAGGTACCATACCAACGATTTACCGGTGAAAGTATTAACGAATACGTAAAAACACATAGGTAAACATACAATCGGAAATACCGAGGCAGACCGTTGATCAGCGCGGCGGCTTTCTTATTGGACGGGATTCACAATTACGATAGGCTATCCGCAAGGGATTCAAGGATCATCAATTACTTCCAAAGTATCTATTTGAAAACTTCTGTGGCAAGAGAATAAAGGGGACGCGCTTTTTGAGCCTTGAATCTAAGACAATCGTACCGTGCGCAGAACGCGTCTTGAGGCTCGACATATTAAAAGGGGCAATGCTTCTGCTACTGATGACCGGGCACAGTAAAGCCTTCAGTCCTCTTCTTAAAAATTTTCTCGATCTTACCTGGCGTCCCTTTGGTTTTTTCACGATGGGCGATGGTTTCGTCATTGCCTCTGGCATTACGACGGGGCTTTCGCTCGTGCGCATGGGATCGCTTGGGGAGATGTGGCAAAAGATATTTAAGCGTATACGCCGTATTTACATTTACCATCTGGTTTTATCTTTTTTCAGCGTAATTGCCATCGCTTCATACCAAGGGCCAATCGGCATGACCGATCCCCGCTACTATGTGCGACTCGAGCCAGCTCTGCATTTTTTCAAGTTGGCCCTTCTGATGTACGTGTTTCCACTGCTCGACGTGCTTCCACTCTATTTGATTCTTTTGTTAATTTCTCCTCCGCTCGTGCGCGCTTTTCAGTGGGGAAAGGCCGGAATAGTATTGGCAGCCAGCGCCACGGTGTGGACATTGAGCTGGAAATATTCTCCTGAGCCTGCACTATACGAATTGTCTTTTACGTTCAATCCATTCTCTTGGCAGCTGCTCTTCGTCGCCGGACTGTTCTACGGTGCGGTAGTAGATGGTTACGATCGCGGGTATACCAGCATGCGCAGCCCGGTGTTCATAATGGACTGTCTTTGCGTACTGGCGACCATTTATTTTTTTTGTATTAGGCACGAATTTGCACCTTCGTTCCTCTCTCCTGAGACTGAAGATGCCGTACTAAACCCACGTAGATTATTGCCGTTGGGCCTAGTGGCAAATGATTTTGTATTTTGCCGCTCGCTGCGCCTGCTATCACTTCTCCATTACGAGCGCTGGAAAGTTCTGCGTTGGCTCGCGTACGTCGGGAGGGAGTCGTTACTTGTATTTTCTTGGAATGTCTTCGGGTACTATTTGTTGGCTGGCACTAACTTCGATTTTCGATCGTATTCAGCATTCGGGCAGGGAATAATCTATTTGGCGCTTATGGTAGGCTCCCTCGCGCCAGTATTGATTAAAAGTGCGCTCTTTCGCAGTGGTGAGACGCATTCTAATAACTCGCTATTGAATTCTCACTAATTCCGCAGGAGACGATAAAAAGACTGCGGGCCAGTGCGAACCGAGATTAAGGGACGGCCCCGCTAAATAGATGTAGCCAACCGCCCTCGCGCAGCATACCACTCGTACTGAGGATAGTGACTATTCACGTGGTTTGAGACCGAGCACTACTGCAGGAAACTGCCGTGATGGAGCATGGATCTTATCCCACCGCTCAACGAGCTCAGCGCGGTCAATGAAACGCACTGTGCGTCCGAATCCGTCGCCATCTTCCAGCAGCCTGATATGTAATGACGGGTCGTTCAAGCGGTACGCCCTGCGGAATTCAGCGGGATTTGCCTCCCCATCGAACGAAAGATGCAGCGAGCCGATATCTTCCACGCACTTGCTGCCGAGCCAGGTCCTGATGCGGTAAAAATTCTTTCCATCATAGAATGGCACGGCGCGCGGCTCGTGAATAACGTCAACCGTTTCGAGCGCTGCTAAGCGTTCACGAAGCGTAGCGCTGTCTGAGGAGACCGATTGGGCGCGGAGCGCCTCAATTACTCGCCAGCGAGGGTCGAAAATTACACCCGTACCATGGTCACCGTAATTGTCGACAAGAGCGATCAACTCGAGCTCTCCGTCGCACTCAGCAAGACAGACGATTTCTTCAAGCGACTCCACATGCGCCGATGCGCCGATAGCGCGGTCTCACCGTCCGGCCGCGCCTTGCAGCATTCCCGGCGCAACACTCGCGTCTTGACTTAGCTCAAACATCAACACGTGCTCGCTCCTCGTGGCACCGGAGATTACATACGAGCCTGCGCCGAATAGTATCTGCGCTTCCAGGGCGCGAATAGTGCGCACGTCGCTGGAAGTTGTGCCCTCAATTTTGCCCTCTTGATACTGCTTGGAGATTCCAAACACTGCATGGTGCGGCTGCGTATCATTGCGCAGGTAGATCGGCACAGCCTGCGGATCGACAAAAACGTCTATCGTAAGATTCTTATTATTAATGCGAATTTCTGGCGCCGCAAAGAACGCTGATCATACGACGGGCTCACTGATGGCAGTAGCGCAGCGTGATCGTTCATAGCGTCAAACATCTGCAAATTGGTCGGCGCCGGAGTGCGCAGACTTTCGGCGAGCTCTAGAACGCGCACGGTTGCACGATCAAAAAGCGGTGCGCCAGCCAAGTAAACCCGAGGATGGTCGCCATTTAGCGTTTTCTCGTCTCCCACGTGCACATATTGCGCGCTAGTACCTTCTCGCAACAATTCACTCGCCATTTCGAGATCGCCGCGTCTGTCGCCGAAGCACATCACGCTATTAAGCTTCAAGTCATTCCGTTTGCAAAACTCAACAATACGGGCCGTGCCGAGACCCTTGCCAAGTTCAGAATGTTGAACATCAATTGCAATTGTCGTGATGTCAACGAGAAACTGGCGAACATCTAGTTCGCGAAGGATCGTCTCAATCTGTTTCGCCCATGTTACTTTTTCATGTTGGAAGATTTCATACTCTTTTTCCACTGCTTTACCCGCGCGCGGCGTAAATTCTATGGTGAATATCCCGTTCTTCGAACGATCAATCTCAAAAACAGCCGGTTCGAATTGCTCAACCACTCCAGTCAGGGCCCGGCGCACATGTTCGGGTACGCTCAGTGCGGAACTGCGGTAGTACGCAAAAGCGCCCTCGTGCCATTCAATCCAGCAGCACCCCTTCTCGGCTACCACACACATGCGCCTAAGCAGCTCAGCGGGCAGACCACTCGCGGCGAGAGGATTAAGAATATTATCAATTACCCACTCCACCGATCTGCCGGTATTGAAAGAAACAATCTCGCCCTCGAAGAGCGCCAGGCGGATTTTTCCGATTAACTCCTGGGATATTTTTTTTTCGGTTGGATTATTGAGAACGCCATCAATGTCGAAAATCTTGCCGCGCGTTGTGAGTGATATTGTGTCTCCGGATTCTTGGGCTGGCGCCGCAAGACTGCAAAATTTTTCGCCCGTATCAAGTGTTCTGCCAACGGGAGTAACCACTGCACACGACTCAACGTGAACGATATCCAGACACCCAAAACTAATCATCCAAGTTCATGCAATCATATGGCTACAAGGTACTGAGATTTGCTAAATAGACGGAACATCTAGGCCCGTGGCAGATTGCGCGGCAATTACGGTTGGTTAATGAGATATCGAGAGGATTAATTTAAGGCCGGATGCCTACAGTCTCAGGCCACTGCATGGCTGACTGCCAGCGACTCCGTCTCCTCCGACATCAACCCGAGCACGTGGTTCACCCGGTCGGGAAATTTTTCATAATATGCTGGGACCGGCGTCAGTTTATAACCGAGCTCATGCCAAGCGTTTTTAATGAATGTCCGGGCAAGGCCGCGAACCAATAAATTACTAGGGCGAATGCCATCAAGTACCATGTGTGGCATTGGTTCCAACCAGAGCACTTTGTCGTACGTAATGGTCTTCGCCCACTTTTTCAAATTCTCAATTTGGATGTCGACCGCTTCACGAAGCTTCGGTAAATCTTCGTCCTTTATAAATCTCCAATAGTGTTCATCGCCCAGCAGCTGGGGTATGAGGCTGCGAAAAAGCGTAGGCGTCATCGTTGCATACCTGACGACTTGTAGCCCGGCGAGGAAATCCCCAAGACCTCGATCCGTGACAATCTGTCCACCGTTTTTAGCCGCTTCAACCACCCGCTCAACATGGAGAGCAAGAGAGGTCGCCGTAATTTCCGGAAGCGCCTCTTTCAACCGCGCGAGCGGAATTCCCTTTCTTTCTGCTCCCTCAAAAAAATCGCGAATTCCCTCGGGAACAACCGTATATCCACGAGACTTCAATTCGTTAATCATCGTGGTTTTTCCCGAACACTGCGTTCCGGTAAGCACTATTGCGCCCGTTTGGATCGGTTGAATCGCTGGTGCGCAAAGCTCGCGCCATTGAAAATAATTCGCAATTTCCGGGGTTACTCGGGTTTCCATTCCCACCAATTGTAGCGGGATATCGTTTTTAAGCAACTCAGGTGACCGCTCCGCTCTATACAGTAAGACAGAAATGCCTGGAAACTGCATAATTAGCATCATCAGGCTCTCTGTAAACCGCCACCACCATTGGTGCGTTTACCAACTCTACACTCGCCATTTTCCAATGAATTAATTGCCGCCTAGAAACGGTGCTGCTAGGGTATATTCAGAAGCAGGCTACCGATTATAGCAAATTTTTCTCATGAACAGTCAGCTGATTTCGCAGTACCGGGAGTTGCATAAAAGTAATCTTAAGTACGGTTCACGCGATGGCTCTTCAGCAGCGGTCATTCGCGTTTGCCGATATTTTAATTTCGAAACAGTTCTGGATTTCGGATGCGGCAAAGGCAGCACGGTCGAAGCGCTACGCCGAAAAGGAATTTACGCACAAGGGTACGATCCCGCAATCGAAAAGTACGCTCACTTTCCGCCTGAAAGATTTGATCTGGTTCACACGCATGACGTGCTCGAGCATCTCGAACAACACTCACTGTCCGAAGACCTCGCTAGAATTGCCGCGAGCGCCTCTGGCGCGATACTCGCCTCGATTAGCTGCCGTCGCGCCGCGCACACACTCCCGAACGGCCAAAATTGTCACACGTTGATTATGAAGCGAAGACAGTGGTTAAAAACCCTATCCATGGCATGGAAGGATTTTGAGATACTTGAATCTCGGTATCATTACCTGAATAGACATTTGAATATATTATTGATCAAGAAGGAGATTTTATTAAGGAGACCACTCACTCGTCTGCACCAACCACTACTTCCTGCGTACGGCATACGAGAGTATTTGAGTTTTGCGCGCAAACGCTTTTTCGCCGCGGTATCGGGATAACGTCTCATGCTCCACTGCCCCCATAGGTATTCTTCAATCATTTTCAATTTAAATCGCACCAATTGTGAACGCGGAGTTAGACGGGCATTGTCCGAAGGGAAAGCGGGAAGAACACCACTGGTGATTGATTTGTTGTGGCGCCCCGATTTTGTATGGCGCGGAGTTTCCGTTGAACGGAAAACCGTAGCGCAACTCGTGACGTCTGATGGTGTTCGACAAAATTTCGAGGCATTTGCCAAGGCGGTTCGCCGCGCAGCGGATGATGCGCATCGTCCGTCGGGACCGTCATCGCGCTTCGATTTCCGCCGCCTGTTCTCACACTCTATTACCTACGATTTCTTTCGTGACCTCGATATCGAGCATCTTCTTTTTGCTGAAGAAATGATTAAACACTATAGCCCCGCCGTCGTTCTGATCGTTTCAGGGAATGTGTTTCCGACCGCATTACGCGAACTGTGCAAGGTCCTCGATGTCGAATCCGCCGTATTCGAAGGCGTAAGCCTGTCTGCGCGAGTCTTGCGTATCGCGCGAAAGAGAATTAGAGAGACGATCCGATGCGCATCTTAGCTCTTGCCTACAGCTTTCGCACCGAGGTCGAGGGAATCGCGCCGTTCGCCCGCGCGATAGAACAGGCTGGCGGTGATTTTCAATTCGCCCTATTGCCGGCAATGCGGGAAACAGCAGAACGTGAAAAAGTGCGCTGCGCATATATGCCCGAAAATTTTCGCCCTGCGCGCGCAGTCGGCGAGAGCCGCGAGGCTATAGAGTTCCTTAAACGCTTTTTCGCCGAAATCGGAGTCGGCGCTTTTGTTGCTGACAGGAAGATTCCCGGGAGGCTTTTTGAGCCCTGGTTGCGAGCGCAGCTTCCCCCGAAACGCCTCGAAAACGTATTCTCTTACTATTCATTTGCAGAGCAAATGATTGAGCGGTTCGAACCCGACTGGATTCTGCTCCCCAACAGCTGGAGCCTAGAAGGTTTTGGTGCCCGGCAGATAGCCGCAAAACACGGAATACCCACGGCCGTCGTTCCCACCTATTTCACGCAGCTCTCCCATCTCAGCTCATCGTTAATTGAACAGATAATTGAACACGCGCCTGATCGCTGGGGAGTGATGGGGCAGCGCGTACAAAATGAACTGATGCGGGCAGGCATACCACCGGAGCGTATCTGTATTACGAACCTCCCTAAATTCGATCTCGCTTTGACCGCGGGATCGTCGCAAGACGCGGCAATCATATGGCGGGAGCGCGCCAGCGCGGCAACAAAGTGCCGTCATTTCTTATTGTATACACAACAGAATTTCATCGAAGAATCGACGATTGTCGAACTTTTGATGGAGTATTTGCGCGATTTGCCCGACGTGGCGCTCATTATACGCCCCCACCCAGTTACTCGCCGAAAACTTTCTCTCAAAACACGGATGAAGATCGCGTGCTCACGCCGCGTGCTCGTTGACCGCAAGACTCCATTTAATACGGCGCTCCGCGCATGCGACGCTCTGATAACCGCGACATCGATCAGCGCCTATGAAGCGATTGTCTTGGACAAACCCGTGATTGGGATTAATTTTTCCAGCCGCAGAAATCCGTATCTATTCGCTGAATACGGCGCCGTTCGCGAAATCGATCATCCGGCTGAACTTGCCGATGCCGTACGCGGAATTTTGCGAGACACACCGGAACGCCGTCTATTAGAAGAAGGGCGGAGGCGTTTGCTTTCGGATTTCACCCCACCGAACGATCGCAGTTCGGAGCAATTACTGCGGAGCCTGTTCAGTTATGTCGAGCTCAACGCGGCACACGCGATGTAATGGTAAAGTAACGATACGAGAGCCGCACTGCCGAACTCATCTATTCGGCAATAGGGCGGACTTCTGAGCAGCAAATCGGTCGCGGCGATTCTACCGGCTCCTGGCAGCCGAATCTAAAATTTGTTACATTCAGCGAACATGAAACATATCCGAACTTACTTAGCGGCACTGATCCTTCTTGTCATCCCCGTCTCATCCACGTTTGTCATGGCAGAAGCCGACATCGCGGGCGAGTGGGCGGTTACTCTTTACGATCAAAACCAGACTCTTCTCAGCGATGAACGGTGGACGCTAATCACTGGGCCCTTTCCAATAGATACTGGCGTCGCATATATCGGCTCCGGCTCGAACGGCAGCATTACGTGGACGACCACAGCAGTAGTCGAAAATTTCGAGCTCTCTCAGGTGAATACCTATAATGCTATGACTAATTTCGTAGTGGTCTATCAGGGCACCGTCAATCAATCTTCGACGGAGATTGCCGGCACCTGGATTGATAGCACGGCCGCGCAAGGAACCTTTACTGCGCAGCGCGCGATTCCCACAGACTTTGGGCCAAAGACGCCGCTTACCGAAGCGCCGCACATCACGATAGCCGGCGATGACATAACAGTGACGATGGAGAAATTCACGAAGGCCCTTCCTAAAGGTGCAAACAACGGCAAGGCGTCTATCCGCGGCGCCCTTCCCCACGCGTCTGCCGCAAAATCCCCAAAAATCACCATATCCTACGAAGTAACTATCAAAGGAACTACCCGTCAGCAGACGCGAAAGACAATTATATCGAAGCGTAATCAGGTGACCGTGCGCAACTTGAAGCCGGGCAACTACACCAGCAGCTACAAAGTGAAAGCAATTCAGAACGGAGCGGCAATATACTCATCGAAATCGAGCCCAAAAGCTACCTTCACGGTACGATAGGCAACTACCCGAAGGCGAGCCGGTGAATCTCGCACCCTTCACTCGCCAACTCCGGATGAAAGGTAGAACCGATAACATTCCGATGCTTGACCAATATCGGATCGCCTTCCCAGCGCACAAGCACCTCGACACCGGCGTCACAGGCAACAATCCGCGGCGCGCGTATAAACACGGCTTCAGCGAGCGGAGGCTCGTTGTTCCGGGGCGCACTCGCCGGTCCTGCCTCCCAAGGAATCTGGCGAGCAATGAAAGAATCTCGCTGCCTACCATAGGCATTGCGCTTAACTGAAACAGGAAGAAGACCAAGCGATTCTTGTTGGGGATTCTCCACTTTATCCGAGATAAAAATAAGTCCCGCACATGTCGCAAGCACGGGTAATCCATCGCGCACGCGCTCACTGATTGCGTCGCGAAATGCCTGATCGGCGAGATGGAGGAGGACGCTCGACTCCCCGCCCGGAATAGCGAGCCCCGAAAGTCCGCTGAGCTGTTCTTTTTTTCGTACTTCGACTGCAGTGCCGCCGAACTCCGCAATTTTCTTTGCGTGGAGGCCAAACCCGCCCTGAAGCGCCAGTACTCCGATACGATTCATTACCACCCGCGCGACTGAAGGCGTTCGTGCTCGGCAATCTTACTGATTTCGATACCGGTCATCGCCTCGCCTACCTGTCGTGACGCTTCCAGGACTTCTTTTGGATCATTGAAGTGTGCTGTGGCTCGTACAATCGCGCGCGCCCGATTTTCAGGATCCTTTGATTTGAAAATTCCTGAACCGACGAAAACGGTTTCAGCGCCGAGCTGCATCATCAGGGCAGCATCAGCGGGTGTGGCAACGCCTCCCGCCGCAAAATTAGGTACCGGAAGCTTGCCCGATTTAGCGACCATGCGCACCAATTCGTACGACGCGCCCAGTTCTTTTGCCGTATTGAATAGCTCTTCATCGCCAAGCGTCGTGAGACGCTTAATCTCCGACTGCATCGTGCGCATGTGACGCACCGCCTCGACCACGTTGCCGGTTCCCGCCTCCCCCTTGGTGCGGATCATCGCGGCACCTTCACTGATGCGCCGCAGCGCCTCGCCCAAATTGCAGGCTCCACAGACAAACGGAACGGTAAAATCAAATTTGTTAATATGGAGCTTCTCATCGGCCGGAGTAAGCACCTCGCTCTCGTCAATAAAGTCGACGCCCAACTCCTGCAAGACTTGCGCTTCGACAAAGTGACCGATGCGCGCCTTGGCCATTACGGGAATATTCACCGTAGCCATGATCTCTTCAACGATCTTAATAGACGCCATGCGCGCCACGCCGCCATGGGCGCGAATATCAGAGGGAACTCGTTCAAGCGCCATCACGGCCACGGCTCCGGCGTCCTGGGCAATCACGGCCTGCTCAGGATTGATGACATCCATGATGACCCCGCCTTTGAGCATCTCCGCCAGGCCTACTTTTAGACGAATTTCACCTTGCATAGTTCAGTCTCCCAAAAAGTCGTGATCGAAAAAGAATGATGTCATGAATGGTCAAAAAATCCAAGCGCAGCCGAAACTCCATTCAGGCCGGAACAGTGGGCTCCGCGCCCGCCTGCTCAGCTGACCAGCGCACTCCCATGTCGCTTTCGACCAAGATCGGGCGAGGAGCGAGAAATGGGGGCTTTCCGGGAGGCATATTAGCCTCGGTTAGATCACCATCTTTCCAAGATATATCAATTACAAAACGGGCCTCAGCAACTTCGGCAAACGCCTCTCTGGGGCGTTCACACAGATTGAGGAAATTAAGCAGCGTTCTGCCAGCTTGAAGCGTAGCCAGCGCGCGCGCATATTCCGAGAACTGCTCCTCGGTGCACTCCAAATGCAGCTGTTTGATTATCGGTGCATGCATCTCTGGCCACACGGCTGCCACATCGCCGCCGTTTACCGCGTAGCGATCCTGGCCCCGTTTTAAATAACTGGAAATCGGCGTGCCGTCGAGGCGGTTTCCTTCACACAGCGAAAATCGCCCCTCTTTGTACCGAACGAAATATCGTGATTCGACCGCTCGATCATCGATCGTAATAAAACGATACGCCTCTTCAACCAAGCCGGAATTGAGATCACGGTACGCGAATTTTTCATCGCTTATCCGGCGGAAATCAGTCGTCAACGCTAACGTACAGATTTGGGTCAAAGCCGCGATCGCGGTTTCCGAATCAGAGCGGCTTATTTCAAAAATAACAGTGCTCCGATTCAAACCCTCGACGCGATTCGCGATTGATCGCTCCACCGCATACTTGAATATCGCTTCCTGCGACGGCAGCGGGAATTCAAGCGGATTCCTGAGAATTACCGTGATATTTTCCTCACAACGCTCGAGTCGGATGATTCCGTTGCCTCCGGCGCTCCCATCCGGCTTAAGGTAAATTGCGGCAGGATATGCGCCATTCAAGAATTTCTCGGCAACGTCGCGCGGGGAAACGGGTCGAATAGAATTCTCGTTAAGCAGCAACTCAGGTATGAGCCGTACCCGCTCTATTCCCGGCACTGGATATTCATAGTTGCGCCGGTAATCAGAAATCGGGTTAACTACATCCAAGATTGGAATCCGTTCTATCGGCCCGCCATCGCTCAGTAAGCGCTGCATAAACTTTGAGCGGGACATAAGTTCGTGAAAAATATTGTCGGGGATCCTCTCGGGCTCTCGAATCACCGGGCGGTTGCCATCAATCACGGTGTGAGATACCGCTGTGACCGGATCCGGTTTTGCTGATTCAATCGATACGTGCACGACTTCTCCGCAGGTATACGCAGAGTCACAACTGTATCACGGTGATAAAGCTAATCAAATTGACGGAAACACGGCTATTTTTTACCGAACCAAGCATCTCGAATGAATGGCCCAAACGACCTGAATTCCATAAACCAGAAGATATCGCTTGGGAGCTGCGAAGTGGCCGGATTACGATT
>CAYTAW010000008.1:17328-19717 GCA_964435675.1 uncultured Bdellovibrionales bacterium | reverse complement strand
AAGAGATATTCGTTTTTGATTATTGCATCAAGGACAACACGTACATGGATGCGCTCGGCTACTAGCACTCCGAAAATGTGAATAATCTCACCTTTAACCGCAACGAAGTGAATCAGGGCTACGGCGGAAATCAAAAAGTCGGCTATCAGTACGCCATTGATCGCGGACTTGACGTCGTAGCGCTCGTTCACGGAGATGGGCAGTATGCGCCGGAAGCGCTGCCGCATTTGCTGCAGCCGTTTATCGACGGTCAGGCGGATATGGTTTTCGGTTCGCGCATGTCTGAGCCGGGACGCGCGCTAAAAGGCGGAATGCCACTTTATAAATACGTCGGCAACCGAATTCTGACCGTTTGTCAGAACTACCTGTCGGGACTAAACCTGTCGGAGTATCACTCCGGGTACCGGTTGTATTCAGTTGCGGCGTTAAAGCAGATCCCGTTTCAATCATTCACTAATAATTGGCACTTTGATACGCAAATTATCCTCGCCATGGCGGAGCGCAATATGCGTATCAAGGAACTTCCGATCCCAACCTATTACGGTGACGAGATTTGTCACGTCAATGGCATTCCCTACGCGGCGCACTGCCTGCTTACCAGCTACCGCTTCTACCGAAACCGGAAGCGAAATATCCGCTCTTATCCGGGCATGATGGATATTCCGCGCATTCCGACAGAAGTTAAATCCTAGCTATTTTTTGTTTTCTGGAAGCTGCTCTTCGAGCAGATCTATGTATTTGGTCAGTACCGCAAACGCGCCGCGAATCATTTCCGGCGAGCGCAAATCTATTCCGACTTCGGCGTAGAGGTCGGTCACAGAACGAGAGTTGCCTCGACTGAGCATGCGCAAGTACCGGTCCCGGATATTGGTATCTCCCGACATTACCTGCTCAGCAAGCACATTCGCGGCCGAAATCCCGAGTGCGTAGCTGTAAAAATAGTATGGATAGTAGAAGTGTATGAACTGCCCCCAGCGAATTCCCGCCCGATTTTCGTCAACGACCACGGAATCTTTGTACGCCTCGGTAAAAAAGGCGGCGCATGCCGAAGAAAGCGATTCCGCTGTGACACCTTTGTCGCTGCCGTACCGTTCATGAGCATCGTGTTCAACACGCGCAAGAATCGGAAATAGGAACGTATAGCGGTGAAAATTGTTAAATGTTTCATCTAGCGTTGCCAGCAAAAGGGACCGATCTCCGCTTTCAAGAATGTGTCGGCGCAGCAGCGCTTGATTAAAGTTAGATGCGGTTTCCGCGACGATTCGTGAATAATCCGCATATACCGGCGGCTGCGTTTTAGTCAGCAGACTGTGCATCGAGTGTCCCAGCTCATGCGTAAGAGTTCCCACATCCGTAACTGAATCATTGTAATTCGTCAGGATGAATGGGGGAGTCAGATAGCTACCCGACGAAAACGCGTTGCTCGACTTTCCTTGGCGCGGGTAGACATCGACCCACCGTTCTTCAAACAACCCTTTTCGCGCTTGCTCTTGGTATTCCGATCCTAGTGGCCGCAAAGACTCAATAATCAGATCGCGCGCGCGCTGAAATGAAACGGTTGGCGGAGATTTCTCAAGCGGAGCGTGTATATCATACTCGGCCAATCGATCTAAACCGAGAAACGTAGCCTTGATTTTAAAATAGCGCCGCCAGACATGCTGCAACTCACAACACGTATCGAGTGTCGTTGCGTAAATCGTTCTATCGATCTGATCGGTGAACGTTTCAGCGTGCAGTACCGATTCGTACTTGCGAACAGTGACGCGTGCGAAACTGCTCGCGGCGCATAAACCGCGATAGGCTGCCGCCAAAGTGGTACGATGCGCAAGGAATGCGTCTGCATATGAATTAAAAGCGTTTTCGCGCAGCGTACGGTCGGCACTATTAAGATGCTTATCCACGGTGCCTTGAGTGACTTCATGTGGGTCTGAATTGGCATCGAGGGCGGGAGCGAAGCGTAGATCCGTATCGACAAGGGAGTTGTAGACATCCGATGAGGTCGCCAACACTTTCTGAGCCATCGCCGAAAGGCGTAGCGTATTTTCATCCGGGACAAAGGGCCGGCGCTCGTTTAATTCTTCTATTAGACGGCGATAGCGCTCAAGCGGCGGATGCGCGGTAATCGCAGCCTCAAACTGTTCAGGGCTGATCCGTAAAAGTTCCGGATCGGCAAAAGACGTGGCCGCCTGAATCGCACGACTTACTGAGCGAGCCCGGTCAAGAAGTTCCAAACCCCGAGTATCACCGTTATCCATCGAACGGGTCAGGTTCGCGTAATTCATAATTCGATCCACCTCGACAATTGCGTCGGAGTGGATTTCCCAATACCGAAAGAGCGCGGCCGGATCATTGAGCGTTCCCTTGAAGGCGGCCAGTTTCTCGCCTATTG
>CAYTAW010000008.1:6531-17317 GCA_964435675.1 uncultured Bdellovibrionales bacterium | reverse complement strand
CATAATACGATTGGTCGTTCGTAAAAATTACCGATAGATCCCACTGAAATAGTTCCCTCTGAAAAGGATCGGACTGATGAGGCGTATTCAAATTTGATTCCTGATTAATTCCTGGATCGGGCTGCATGGATCACGTACCACATACTGCATAGAGAGGACTAGACTTTCATAATTGGTGAGCACTTATCTAGGCGGGAATTCATCGCAAAAGCGGTCGGCCGAGTTGCCATATATGACGCAATCCTCAGCGTTTTCAACAGCATAGTATTTGAGTTGAGTAGCGGGGGCGGCTAGATTATAGTACAGACGCAGCCTAATTAAGGAATCCAACATGTCTTCATTGCGCCGCCCCGTTCAAAGAACGATGACCGCTAGCCGTTCGCGTTTAATGCCGCGAGTCGATTTTATTTCGATTCAACGAGAAGTCAGTGAGGGGGCGAAGATGAGTCGCGTGCTGCGACTGGGCGGACGAGGCGCGGCAAAACCAGTAGCGAATTTTCAGATGTCCAGTTCACCGGATAGCGCCCCTCGTGAGAGCACCACCAAACTCAATCAAACTCATGCTAATCAGTTCCAGGCTACTCAAGAGGTGAGTACGGTAATGCTAACGCCTGCGCTACGGCTAAGTTTCGCAATTGACCACCCTGCGTGTTGATAGCGGCGCGGAGAGCCGGATCCATTAACGCATCTTTACTACTCGCTAAAATTTTCACATACGGCAAAGTCTGATTTGTCAACGCTTCGGTCGAAGTGAGCGGAACTTGCGCGGGCATATTACACACGCCGTAATGAATTACGCCGTGGGTAATATAGGTGGGGTTACTCAATGTCGTTGGATGAACTGTTTCAATGCAGCCGCCTTGATCGATGCTGATATCGACGATAACCGAACCTTTCTTCATCGTTTGAACCATCTTTTCGGTAACGAGCAACGGAGGTTTTGCTCCGGGAATGAGCGCGGCGCCAATCAGCAAATCCGCGCTACGCACGGCCGCGGCGCAGCTTCCGGGGTCGGACATTATCGCGCGCAGCCGCGGGTGCCGCCGCTGATTAAAGAATTCCAGCTTCATGGGATTCTTATCGAGGACCGTAACGGAAGCCCCCATTTCGAGCGCGGTCTCAATTGACGCAGACCCGGCATTGCCAGCCCCGATTACCACCACCTCAGCCGCGCTCGTTCCCGAGGCCCCTCCGAGCAGCATTCCTCGGCCACCATTTTGCGACAGGAGAAGATTCGAGCCATTAATTACCGCAAGTTTACCGGCAACTTCGCTCATCGGTTCGAGCAATAGAAAGCGCCCGTCCGCCGAGGTTACGAGTTCGTAGGCTATGCCGGTGACTCGGGAAGAGAGCAGCGCATTTGCCAACTCGGGAAGGCTGGCGAGATGCAGGAAGCAGAAGACCGTCAGATTCTCTCTAAAGAGAGGAAGCTCTTCCGGTGCCGGCTCCTTTACCTTGAGCAGGATGTCCGCCTTAGACCAAACCTCGGCCAGCGTGGCCGCAATTGTCGCACCAGAGTTTCGATAGTCCGAGTCGCTGATGCCCGATCCTTGACCGGCTCCCGTTTCAATCAGCACATCGGCACCAATAGCGCGTAATTCGCTTACGCCGCGCGGCGTAATGGCGACGCGCTTCTAAAGATCCTTCCGTTCTCGCGGGATAGCGATAATCATCTAAACACCTTTTTGGTCGGCAAAAATCGGCCGCGCCATATCTTTAAATAGGGGAAACATTTGGAGATTCCTCTTTTTTTTTAATAACCTTCAATATAGTATGTGTGCTTGTTTCAGGCCAGCCAAATTGCGCTGTACCCGGAGTGCTCTCAACAGACATGACTCAAACCGCCGACATGATTCAATCGGGCCGATCAGACTCTAGCGCAAACAATTCGATAGTAGTTGACGGACGGCAGCTCGCAGATCTCCTCAAACAGCAAATTCAAGCGCGCGCAGAAAAAATTAAGAATCGTTTGGGGCGCGCCCCGGGACTCGGCGTAATTTTGGTCGGCGATAATCCGGCATCGCAAAGCTACGTCGGCATGAAGGAGCGATTTGCCAAAAGTTGCGGACTGGAAAACTTTGATATTCGGCTACCGAAAGAGGCCTCAGCGGCAGAGGTCGAGAACGCTATCCGGAGTTTTAACTCTAATGACGCCGTTGATGGAATTCTCCTGCAGCTGCCGCTGCCAAAGCACCTCAATTCCGATCGAATGATCGACTTGATTCTCCCTGAAAAAGATGCGGACGGGCTCCATCCGACAAACCAAGGCTTACTCATGCGCGGCGAGGGAACACTTTTGCCGTGTACCCCACAAGGCTCGCTGCGCCTGCTTGATCTCGCTCTGGCGCAGCTCGCAAAAAAAACAATTTCCGCATATCAAGAGATTCCCGAGTACGACCTCAGTGGAAAGACCGCCGTGGTGATCGGGCGTTCGATTCTCGTCGGGAAGCCTCTGGCGCTTTTGCTGCAACGCCGAAACGCGACGGTAATTATGGCGCATTCGCGCACGAACGACATCGCGGCGTTGTGCCGCTCAGCTGATTTCGTTTTTGCGGCTGCCGGTTCTCCGCATTTAGTTAAGGCCGATTGGGTACGCAGCTCGAGCATATTGATTGACGTCGGAACGAGCCGTCTCGAAAATGGAAAATTAACCGGCGACGTTGATTTCGAGCAATGCAACGGCAAAGTCGCCGCGCTTACGCCGGTACCTGGCGGCGTCGGACCAATGACTGTGGCTATGCTGATTTTGAACACGTTAACCGCATGCGAGTCGAGGAACCGCTAACAGAATGAACGCAATGGAAAACACCAAAAAACTAAAAAGAACCCCTCTCTATCAAACCCATGTAAATGCCGGCGCCAAAATGGTGCCTTTCGCGGGCTGGGAAATGCCGGTGCAGTACGTCGGCGTCATCCCCGAGCACCGCCAAGTCCGGAGTTCCGTGGGAATTTTTGATGTCAGCCACATGGGAGAAATCTCAGTCACGGGAAAGGGTGCTTTTGATCTGGTGAATTTTCTAACCTGCAACGATTTGCGAAAACTCGAACCGGGTAGGGCGCAGTATTCCGCGTTCACCACGCCGAGCGGTGGCATCGTCGACGATATCATCATTTACATGTACAGCCCCGAGCACTTCTTTATCTGCGTGAATGCTTCCAACGCCGATCGCGATTTTCAATGGATCAATCAGCACAATACGTTCGGCGCCAAGGTAGAGAACTTGAGCGAACGCTACGGACAGATCGCCATTCAGGGGCCAAAAGCTATGGGAGTAGTGGCGCGCCTGCCCGGACTAAACGGCGTGGAGCAGCTTCGCTCGTTCGCGTTTCAAGAGCGAGAGACCGAATGGGGTAACGTAATCATCGCGCGCACCGGATATACCGGCGAAGATGGATGCGAGATTTTCGTCGATACCTCAAAAACCCCGGCACTGTGGAATGCGCTGCTCGAACACGGCAGACCCGAGCAGCTGCAGCCGATAGGACTCGGCGCACGTGATACGCTCCGTCTCGAAGCGTGTCTGCCACTGCACGGCCACGAACTGTCCGAGGGGATAAGCGCGATCGAATCAGGATTAAGTTGGATCGTGAAGCCGCAGAAAGGGCCCTTTCTTGGTAATGACGTGCTGTCAAAGCAGCAGCTCGAAGGTGCGCCCCGTTCATTAGTGGGATTTCTTGTCGAAGATGCGGGCATAGCGCGTCAGGACGACAAGGTGCTTACCCCTGAAGGTGCCGTGATTGGCTCGGTAACCAGCGGAACCCGCACCCCGACAGTCGACCGCGCGATTGGTTTGGCGCTGATTGATTCCGCTTTTGCGGCGATTTCGACGCCATTGACGATTGAGGTGCGCGGCAGAACCTTGCGCGCGATCGTTACGCCCACCCCTTTTTACCGCCGGACGAAAAAATAATTTTAAGAAAGGAGACCCTATGAACTTGCCCGAAAAGTACCGATACACCAAAGATCACGAGTGGATTGTCCTCGAGGGCGATACCGCGCGCGTCGGCATCACCGAATTTGCGCAGTCGGAACTCGGAGAGTTGGTGTTCGTCGACCTCCCGCAGCCTGGAAAGGCGGTTAGCGCCGGCAGTACGCTGTGCGTGGTTGAGTCAACGAAGGCGGCGTCCGATGTGTATTCGCCAGTGAGTGGTACAGTCGCTTCTGCGAACTCGGCGCTATCGAGCAACCCGACCCTAGTCAACTCGGCGCCATACACCGATGGCTGGCTGGCGACCTTGAGCGGAGTTTCGAAAGCCGAGGTAGATGGCCTGATGACAGCGGCGCAGTACAGCGAGTTAATAGCTTCTAAAAGTTAGGAGTATTTTATGTTGCGGGAGTTTGCCATGGAGAAAGAGCAGTTTATCGCTCGGCATATCGGGCCGACAGAAAGCGAGCAAAGTGAGATGTTGGCCGAATTTGGGTGCGATTCACTTGAGGGATTTATCTCTCAGGTTGTGCCGGCGGCGATTCGGTGCTCGAAACCACTCCATTTAAAGAGCTTTCCCTCGGCATTGAGCGAGCGTGAAGCGATAAATCGCCTGCGTGAAACAGCAAGTCTCAATACGGTGGCGCGCAGCTATCTTGGACAGGGGTATACCGACACGATTACGCCACCGGTAATACAACGAAACATCCTCGAGAATCCCGGCTGGTACACACAGTATACGCCGTATCAGCCCGAAATTTCGCAGGGCCGCCTCGAGGCGCTGCTCAATTATCAAACGCTGGTGACCGAACTCACCCGGCTTGATATCGCGAACGCTTCGCTGCTCGATGAATCCACGGCCGCTGCGGAAGCAATGGCGATGAGTCATGCGGTAGTAGAAAAGGAGCGCCCGAATGACGGTGCGCGAACCTATTTTCTTTCAGAGCGATGTCATCCGCAAACGATTGACGTGGTTAAAACACGGGCTAAAGCCTTAGGGCTCTCAGTCGTTGTCGGCAAAGAGGAAGAATTTCAATTTACAAAGGCCATCTTTGGAGCCTGCCTTCAGCTTCCGGCCTCAACGGGAGAGGTGCGGGATCTGCGCGCGGATATCGCGCGCATTAAGGCCGTGGGCGCGCTGGTAACGGTCGCGGCGGAATTGATGAGCTTAGTACTGCTCGAGCCAGCCGGGAAATTGGGTGCTGACGTCGCAGTCGGCAATACGCAGCGCTTCGGCGTACCGCTCGGTTTCGGCGGACCGCACGCCGCCTATTTTGCCACTCGAGATGAATACAAACGCCTGATGCCGGGACGGCTCGTCGGCGTATCTCGCGACGCTCAGGGAAATCCGGGATTGCGACTTTCACTGCAAACGCGCGAGCAGCATATTCGCCGCGAGAAAGCGACGAGCAATATTTGCACGGCGCAAGTTTTGCTTGCGAACATGGCGAGCATGTATGCGGTGTACCACGGCCCCAACGGCTTGCGGCGCATCGCCAATCGTATTCATGATTTGACGCAGCGGTTAGCGCTCCTTTTGAAGAATCGCGGCCTGACGCTTATGTCGGAATCCTATTTTGACACCGTACTTTTGCGCGGAACAGCCTCAAGTATAACTGAGATTATTGCGCGTGCCGAGAAGGCTGGCATCAATCTGCGCGTGGTCAATGCTGAAAGCGTTTCTATCACGCTCGACGAAACGACCGCCGAAGAACAGGTGGCCCAACTCGTACGCGTCATCAGCGGAGCCGAGTGTACGGTTACGGACGTGCTTGGCGCCCATCCGGCACATCCTGCGCTCGCTAAGGAACTTGTCCGCACGGACGCGTTTTTGCAGCAGTCGGTTTTCAATTCATATCACACCGAGACTGAATTCTTGCGCTACCTTAAACGCCTCGAATCGAAAGATCTCTCGCTCGGCGTATCAATGATTCCGCTCGGGTCATGTACGATGAAGCTTAATGCAACCAGCGAAATGCTTCCCGTTTCATGGCCGGAATTCGGCGCGCTACATCCTTTCGCGCCGGAAAAACAAATTGGCGGATATCGCCGCATGTTTGCGGAGCTCGAGGAAGCGCTGGCTTCCGTAACCGGATTCGACGGTGTTTCGCTTCAGCCGAATGCCGGCTCCCAAGGCGAATATGCCGGATTGCTGGCCATCGCCGAGTATTACCGCAGTATCGGCGAAGGAGATAAGCGAACCGTGTGCTTGATTCCCACCTCGGCCCACGGCACCAATCCCGCCAGCGCGGTCATGGCCGGAATGGAGGTGGTCGTCGTCCAGTGCGACAGCGAGGGGAATATTGATTTGGCCGATCTCGATAAGAAAATCGAAGAGCACCGCGATTCACTCGCCGCGTTGATGGTAACGTACCCGTCGACGCATGGCGTATTTGAGGAACAGATCAAGGTGATCTGCGATAAGGTGCATGCGGCCAAAGGGCAGGTTTACATGGACGGCGCGAACCTGAACGCCCTGGTCGGCCTCGTGCGTCCCGCTGAAATCGGCGCCGATGTCTGTCACATCAATTTACATAAAACATTCTGTATCCCACACGGCGGCGGCGGCCCTGGAATGGGGCCGATTGGAGTGCGCAAACACCTGACACCGTTTCTTCCTGGACATGTGAGCCGCGACGTCGGCCACAAGCGCCTTGAGGGAGCGATTTCCGCAGCGCCTTGGGGCAGCGCCAGCATTCTGACCATTTCGTGGATGTATATGGCGATGATGGGCGGAGAGGGACTGACCCAGGCGACCAAGGTGGCAATTCTTAACGCGAACTATGTCGCATCTAAACTCGCACCGGCATTTCCGGTGTTGTACCAGGGAGCGAACGGACGGGTTGCGCACGAGTGCATCCTCGACCTTCGCCCGCTGAAGAAAGAGACTGGTGTTGAAGTCGAAGATGTTGCCAAGCGCTTGATGGATTTTGGATTCCATGCGCCGACGATCTCCTTCCCGGTGCCGGGCACTATTATGATTGAGCCTACCGAAAGTGAATCTAAAGCGGAGCTTGATCGCTTCATCGAGGCGCTACTTTGTATTCGCGCCGAAATAGAAGAAATTCGCACAGGCAAGGCCGATAAGGTTAATAACGTGCTTAAGAACGCACCGCATACGGCGCTTCGGGTGTGCGTTGACAATTGGGAGCTGCCCTATTCGCGAGAACAGGCGGCCTATCCCGTAAAGCGTCTTAAGGAATACAAATTTTGGCCTTCAGTCGGCCGCATCGACGGTGGTTATGGCGACCGCAATTTGATTTGTACCTGCGTAGATATTTCGAACTACTAGGAATAGCGGCTTTTCTTAGTATTTGGTTACCGGACCGGCATCTGATACGATGCGCCTAGCTGCGCATCGTTCGCAGCCGCATTGGAGTTCTGATGGGTAATCACGCAAATCGGGGAGTCTCTGCTGAGTTGAACGGATCCCGCGCGGCTGCTCTCGAATCGCCGCCGCTACGCGAGGTTTCATTGAGCGGAACAGCCTCCGCGGAAATCGTCGAGATCTTCAAGCGCACGCACTTAGAAAATAGGCCGACCCAAGAAATCCCGCAGTTGACGGCATCACAACGAGAAGGTCTTCTCAAGCTTTTCTATGGCGGAGCTAACGCAAACGACATTGCCGACAAGCTGGCCATCGATCGAACCGAATTACCTTCACTATTAAAACAGGCGCGAATTCAACATGCGCTGACAATAAATCTGAGCTACATGGACAGCCCTGAATTTCATCAGTCGAATGCTGCCAAGGTAATTCTTGCCCCCTACGAATTCCAGCCACAAACGCGGGGACCGCGCATCCCGGCAGGTCTGCCGGCATATCTGCGATCGCTTTATCAAAACCGGCTCCTCACCCGCGAAGACGAACAATATCTTTTTCGCCGCTACAATTTCCAAAAGATGAGAGCGCTCGAAATCCGGAGCTCTCTCGATCCTGAGGCGCCGTCGCTAACACTCGTAAAAAAGATGGAACCGTTGATCGTAGATATCGAGCGCACCCGCAATATCTTGATTCAAAGTAATCTGCGGCTCGCGGTCAATATTGCCAAGAAATTCATGCATGCGAGCACCGATTTCTTCGAAACCGTTCAAATTGCCAACGGCGGCCTTATGAAGGCTGTTGAATTTTTTGACTATACGCGCGGATATAAATTCGGAACGTACGCAACGTACGCAATCCGTCAAACACTTTCACGAGACCAAAGGAATAATTTGACGCAGACATCGCGATTCGAAACAGTTCCTGATGATTATTTGGCGGTCAAGATTATGGACAAAGATCGCGACGATCTTATTACCGAAGATCGGTACGCGCAGTTGAAGGCAATTATCGCCAACGGAATGGGTAATCTGGAAGATCGCGAAGCTCTTGTCTTACGCATGCGCAACGGCATCGATTGTGAGCCATTAACGCTTAAGGAAGCCGGCGAAAAACTGGGGATCACGAAAGAGCGCGTCCGCCAGATTGAAACACGCGCCATGGAAAAGCTTCTTGAATACATCATCCACGATCGTAACGGTGTAAACGATCTGTCGTGGATGACGGTTGATTTAGGCCCAGATCTTTCCCGACCCGAATTACACCGGGAATGTGATTTTTTCAAGCGAAAGCTGGCCATTGACCCCGTGTTCCGAAAATTGGTGCGCACCTTGAACGGTCGGCCATCTGGGTTACCGCTCGAGCAGCTCGAAAAAAACTTGGCGCACGTGGCCGAATGGAGTGAATCCGACAGCGTCGCGATGTATTTGGAAGATATGCTAGAAGACGGCGTTCTGCGCCGAGGCGCCCGTAAAGACGGCACGCCGCTCTTCGCGCTTTCAACTCACCAGCGCGAAATATTTAAAAACATTTGCCGGCTCAACGAATCGCTGCCCCCTGATATGCAGCAGCTCCTCAGAGTATATGCGGCTGATGTGCCGGCTAGAAACCAATCGAATACTAACGTGGCGAAATTTTAATCACCGAAGAACTTACGAGTGCGCAAGCGCTAAAACCGCCCCCAAGTTTCCTTGATAACCCGCGCGCAGATTATGAAAATGAACGCTTTCATCGACCTCGACCGCTGCTTCAAAAAGCGTTTCTGGAGAAAGTCGATTGCCGAAAAATTTTGCTGTCTCAAGAATAATTGCGCGCGCGTTGTCTTCGCAGAACTGACCGGCTTGATGAGCCGCCGTTACCATTCCATCTTCATCTATTCCTTTCAATAGTTCGCGGATAATAGGCACGGCGTTGTCGAGAACTTGATAAAGGTCTGAAAAAGTCACGGAGCCGTCGTGTATTTTTAAGAGCGCATTGCCTCGATTCGTATGAGCCTGCAGCGGTGCGCAGCGCACGATATCCTCGGCAACGTCCGCGCCATATCCTTTCCGCTGCAGCGCATTGAAGAATGAACGCATACCCCAGCGTTGCGTACACGGACACGCGTTAATAAACGGGACCGAAAGAGCGCGATCCTCTTTCAGTGACGATCCATTTAGCGCGCTCGAGGATAAAAACTTAATCAACTCAACCGATGATTTTCCCGAACGGTTCTTGGCGACCCGGTGCTCATAGTCAGCCGCGAGCGAAACCGTGCACCGTTCTTGATCCTGCGTTTTCTGGACCAGTTCGGCCAAAACGCGCGTGAGTTCGCCCACGCCGAGCCCCGCGGAACGCACTTCGTCGAAGGCCTCTTCAATCCGAGACATATGTAAGCCGCGCTGGCGCGCCCTCAACGAGCAGTCAATTGTAATGGCGCACGGAAGCGTAACGCGAGATCCTGTAAATGGATCGGACACCGTCAAAATGATGGGACGGTTGCTGATGCCGACGCGCGGAAGTTCAAAAGCAACGGCGGGAACGGAACTGGGAATGTCCACGAACGTTTTCTCGTTCACCTTCGTAAAATCAGGATTCTTTGGCTCTACATTCTTAGACACTGTATTCTCTGACATCGATCATCGGACTTTTATATCGCGGCTTCGCCGGTTTATACATTGGGTACAGATTTCCGGCCGCTCTTTATAACGCTGCGGTATACTCTGCGGTAGCGCGCCGCCATCTGCTCGGATCGATAGTACTTCAATACTCTCAAAAAACCAGCATTCCCCATAGATTTATTTCTGCCGGGGCGATCCAATAGCAAAGAAATTTTTGCGGTCAGATCCTTTGCATCTCGGGGAGCACAGAGAAACCCGGAAACGTTAGGTTTTTGAACTGAACGAATGCCGCTGCGCAATCTCGTCGCTATGACGGGACGGCGGCACGCCATAGCTTCCAATTGTACGATTCCGAAGGACTCAAGCGTACTAATTGAGGGCAGCGCGACGCACTCCGCACCGTAATAGTACGCGGCAAGCGCGCGCTTGTCCGTGATAGCGTCCTCGAAATACACGCGCCGCTCCAGCGATCGCTGCTTAACGAGGCTCACTAAACGCGCCTTTTCCGCACCTTCAGCGACAATAACCAAGGACGCGTCAGTTGGGGCAATCGCTTCAATCAAATAGTCCAGCCCCTTATAATCTACCAACCGGCCGACAAATAGAACATATCGACCGAATCGAGCGCGGTGCTTTTCTGCCGCTTTGCTGACGCGCGTGGTAAGCGTGAAGGACTCGACATCGATCCCAAAGGGGATTACGTGCACCTTTTTCCGCCGCTCAGTAAGCAGCGCATCACCCTCAATGTTTTCCTTCGCCGGCACAATAACGGCAGCGGCACGCCCATACACAATACGGGACGCAGCTTGATAAAGACCGGTACGGGCGATTTCATCACGCGCCGGGCAATGATGGGTAACGACGAGCGGTACGTCCTCGGGTAAGAATATGCAGGCCGATTCCATCGGCAAATTAGGCGCATGTAAATGTACGAGATC
>CAYTAW010000008.1:0-6521 GCA_964435675.1 uncultured Bdellovibrionales bacterium | reverse complement strand
TCCCCGCGCCGTGAACGGAAAAATTTTTCGACTTGGCCGCCGCTCGTTTTATTCCTACCTAAACGCGGATTAGGGAGCATAATAATCTCGACGCCATTGCGTTTCAGACGCTGCCTGCGCCAATCAGAGCTGAAGCAGAGCACCGTGACCCGATCGCCGCTTTGAAATTGGGCTTCCGCGAGGGTGCGCAACGCCGTCACCATCCCGCCAATTACTTGATAAGAAAGCCCCAGGTGCAGAATTCGCATACTATTCTATGAGCCAACAAGATCCAGCATGCGATCGCCGATATTTTTCAAATTGCGATCGTTGTATGTAAGCGCATATGCGGGGGCGCTTCTAGTCAATTCATGGATTGCGAATATATTGCCCGCGGCGCTCTTTTTGCTCCAAGCCGCGTGAAAGGTATTGTTCCGATCGGCGAGAAGCCGCTCAAACGCATCAGCGGGGGAGAGGGGGCGTAACGCGGGCTTTTTCTTGCCGCTAAATTCGGGAAAAACAATGGCCTTCGATCTCAGCGCGCGCGGACGGCTTCCGAGAAAAAGTGAGTGTCCATCTATACACTGCCGATCTCTTTCGGGATCCATAAAGCCCGCGATCTTCCGCGTTTTAAGCACCGGGATACGGCGAATCAGTTCGCGAGTCGCGTGAATCGGCTGCGGAATAGGAAAAAACGTAACGGGCGTACGATAGAGGCACTTGTCATCGCTCAATAGTTGAAAGCCGTGTTTGACGAGCATCATCGAGATCGAGGTTTTTCCGCTGCCGTTCGCGCCGCAGATCAGAACACCATCGCAATCCTTCGAAACCAGCGCACCGTGTATAAAATGATATCCCTGCACGCCGAGCAGCTGAACGAGAGGGTTGATAAAGATTAAATTGGCAACCATTGAGCGATGCTCTTGTGAAAGATCGTAAACGGCCGCAGACACCTGCATCGCGCCCGCATTTACGGTGGCACTCGCAAGGTGCCCGTAATGCAACCGCGACTCAATCGCGCCAGTTCGTTGATGGTGGCTATAGTTGTAGAGTCGGTGCTGCACCGAATACGCGCGCGGTGTCTCGACGGTAAAAACAATCGGCCGTTTTTTCTTGTCTTGGGCATGAATCGGATAAATCGACTCCTCGAAGAGCTGAATAATTTCAGGAGACTTCGTTTTGAGCAATAACGGGCGTGGGGAAAAAGGGATAGTCCGGGAAAGCATCCGCGTTCCCATGATTAATGCGCCGTGTCTACCGTGATTATCCCCTCAGCAGAGAGGCGTGCCACGCATTCGCTGGCATCTCGGATCGCGGTCAGTCGATCAATTTCGAACGTATCGCAGATTTTTTCGGCAATTCGCTCTACCGTCCAGTCGTTCAGAATTCCGTCCCAAACCACCGCGCCGGAGGAGTTTAGCGTATAGTAAAAGCCCGTTGTTAAATTCAAAATGACCACTTCGTCGCGGGCGCGCTTCCAGACTATTTTCTTCTCTTCGATAGAATACATCATGAGGCATCATCCTCCGAGGGTGCCGAACGCCCAGAGGTGAACATCCCCGTGTTTTTCGAGTGCCGGTTTAACGTACTTCTGTTTGACGCCTTGACCAGAAACACCAACATTCAACGCCGACTTCTGCTCTAGTTTCGCTTGCACCGCGCTGCGACCGGCGCTGCCTGCGGGATTGATTTTACTTTGCTTTCGGGCGACTTTACGTTTAGATTTCACGTTCCAATCGTATCAATTCACTAAGCTCTTGCCAATACAATTGTCAGGCGAGGATACTCGTGAGTATGAGTTGCAGCGTACCGTCAGCCCGATCAAGCCCAAAAGTCGCCGACGCGCATTTTCTGCAGAGCGCGGCATGGGCCGCGTTCGCCGAAAGTTCTGGATTCGAAGTGATCCGTTCACGGTTGTATTTGAGCGGCGAAGAGATCCAAGTCCAGGTCGCGAAAGCGGGGGCTTCCGCCACGCTTGGATATGCGCCGCGCGCTCGAGTTTCCTGTATCAATGGATTTTCAGAATTGCGCGCGTTTTGCCGGGCGCACAACTGCCTATCCTTAAAAATCGAACCTGATCACGGCTGGCTGCATCCGCTCGAAAGTCAGTCGGCGCAAGAGAAGGAACGGTATCACTCAGCGATTGTTCGTGGTGGCGGATTTATTTCAAAGGGAGCGTATTCGAAATACACGATGATCGTACCGCTGGACAGGTCTCTCGACCAAATCTACGCGCAGATGCATCCAAAGACGCGCTACAACATCGGTCTCTCAAAGCGTAAGGAGGTTGAGATTTCTAGCGAGCGTTCACCGGCAGCGCTCGACATATTCATCGGCCTGTTCAAAGAAACGGTGAGCCGCACCGGCGCAAAGCTTGCCTATGCCTGCGATGCGGTCAGGCGCTTTTGGGAAATAGTTTCGCAGCACGAGATGTTACATGTCTTCACCGCTTCCGTCGGCGGACAAGCGATTTCGAGCATTATGATCGTAGAGTGCGGCAATCGCCTATATATTCCGCATTTCGTTTCTAGCCGAATACACGCTGGAGCAATGGCAAATCATGCGCTGGTCGCTCACGCAATTGAGTTCGGAGTATCGAGGGGCAGCCTCTCGCTCGATTTTTGGGGTATCTCCGACGATGCGCTTAAAAACCCGTGCACGCGCTTGGCGGAGTTTTATGGCAAATTTGGCGCCCAATTTTTTGAGTGGGGCAGCGCGTTCGATATTGCGCCAGATGTCAGCCCCCAACTCGCGCTGGTGCGGCGATGATGCGGGGCAGATGGCTAGATGCGCTTTATCGAATTGAACGCGCGACGACGCCGCTTTTCGAACGGGCCGCTCTTGCCTCGGGAAAGATATATTGCCGCATACAGCGAAAAGTTCTGCTTATGCTGAATCCCCAGTG
The DNA here is from genome assembly GCA_964435675.1 of uncultured Bdellovibrionales bacterium. Lineage (GTDB taxonomy): Bacteria > Bdellovibrionota_C > UBA2361 > UBA2361 > CAYTAW01 > CAYTAW01. The sequence continues at coordinate 3,637 of CAYTAW010000008.1, read as the reverse complement.
GTACGACGAAAAACATTTGGGCTGTGACGCAGCGCCGGCGCTATTTTTTAAGAATGTGCTCCGCCCGCGCCGGTTTCTGCTCCGCAGCCTGTATGGTCAAGTATTACCGCTCCCAAGGTCCATCTCGGCAGCACGCGCGGTGGAGCCGTTCGACGAGATCGCCGGGATCTCTGACCTGCAAAAAAAGCTGCGCGCCCAAGGCTTCATCGTGTTACCCCGATTTTTTAATTCAGACGTTGAAATGCTCGAAGAGCGCTATTGTCGGCATCGCGCAGGCGAATTTGACGGCGGGGTTCTTTCAAGTATCCGCGTCAGCATTCTCGATGATGCATTTGCAACCATCACACTCAACACGAAAATTCTAGCCTTAGTGGGCGGGGCCTTCCGCGCACAGCCATTCGTGCAGGATATGCCGGTAATAACCGTTACCGACTGCTCACTGCACCCTCGTGGCGACCATAACCACGAACTCGTTACCTCATGGCACTATGACGACGTTAACACAATAAAGGCGCTGGTCTACTTAACCGACGTTGATTTGGAAACGCCCCGACTTCAAGTGGCGGTTCGCTCTCACCGCATTCCGCGCGCGACGGTGGAACCGAGTGATTCATGCTATACCGATGCCTATGTGCGATCGAATTATCGAATCGCCGATTGCATTGGTCCCAAGGGCACGGTGGTTATCTTTGATGCCAGCATTTTACATCGGCAGGTGCGTGTTCCAGGGGCGCGGCGCGTGCTGTATGCGAGTAAGTATTCCCCTGGGAACGGGCTCGGCTTAATGCGTAGCGCCGCCAAAAGCTTCGAATTTGGAAAGGCCAAGGAGATATTCGCAGCTCTTCCCATCACTGCAATTCAGCGCCAATCGATTGCTCACCTTTTACGCTAAGTGAATCGCCGCACGCTGCCGCCTTTATTTCAGATTGCCACTCCGTCAGAAAACGGGGGCTTCGAGTCGGCAGCCAGCGCTGACGGATTCCCCATAAATCCGTACCGCCTCAAATTCTGATACCGAATGACCGCATAATTGTCTCCTTTTTCTCAGCAATAATATAACGTACTATTAAAACCGTTGCCGCCATGCGGCGTTGACTTCCCTGGCAGAATATAATGGTAGGTTCCACAGCGCTGGTATTTGTTGCGATCGTTTTGCTCGGTTCATGCGCCTGGCTTTACGGGCGGCTCCGTAAACTTCGCACAGGCTCCTCTTACAATTTCTGCCACGCAAAGTGGCGCCGTCAGATTATTACCCGTGATTTGCTAGTAGATATTCCGTGGCATTTTATCGTGCTGCTGCTGCTACACGAAGACGATCGCTTTCTCGTGCACCGCGGCATCAATATTCCCGAAATGTTTCGATCAGTGAGATCGCTTTTTAAGCGCAGAATCAAGGGAGGGAGCTCAATAACACAGCAGACAGTTAAGCGGCTGCTGTTCAAAAATCTGCATTTTGCAGTCAGAAAACCCCTCGAGCTAATCGGCGCGATTATATTTGAGAGCCTTTTTTCTAAGCGTGAAATCATTCTTACGTATCTTCAGATTGCCTGTATGGGACCGAAGATTTTTGGACTGCACGCTGCCGCGGCGCGTTTGTTTAAGAAAAAACCGGCTCAACTGACGCTCGCGGAGTCCTCGATTCTCATTTCCATGCTGCCCCGAGCACATTCATTTTGCCGAGACGTTGTGAACGGGACGGATCCGGCCGCAGTGTTTAATTTCCCGCTTGCGTACGAAAAAACGATTCATGCGCTGCGCGTCGTCGCAGCTACCGATAGGGAACGGTGGTCTCTAAGCTCCCGAGAAATCAGCCGAGCCATTAAGCGCGGCGCGAATCCCGACGCGAATCCCGCTGTGGAGCAAAAACACATCATTGCCGCCGCTAAAGTGGTACATCAGGTGCCAGAGATCCTGACGCGATTACGTCCGCAGCTCAAAAGCATGTTTGAGACTTCGGATACCTCGCTTACCTCGATTGATGATTCATGCTCGCCCGTCGTGCGGGCGATTGTATTTTTAATCGAAGACTCTTCCTCTATCGATTTTGCTAGACTGGTCATCGATCTCGGCGCTATCGATCGCAAGCGGGGAGCAGCGCTTATCGAAAAGCATGGCCTTGGGTGCGAACTGAGCCTCGAACGCGCTAAACGGCTCGGCGCCAAGTTTATCCTTCATTTTCTTGAAGATCTGAGGCAAACGGACGCGTACAAACAGGCTGCAGCGGAAGCCGAGGCGCGCTCTCCGTGGCAGGAAATCGAGAGATTGATTACTATTACGCCCGCCGAGCGATGGACTAAGTTTTCGAATGTAGCTGCGCTTGGGCGCGCGGTGATGACACTGACCCCGACTGACTTTTCCTCGATCTACCGGAAGTGCGAAGCGCAGGGATGGCGCGACGAGCTGCTCGAGGGGTTGGCGCTGGCGCGGCAAATTTTTGATCTTCCATTAGACCCTCAACTCCTCTCAATGGTACAGGCATTTACCATCGACTCGAGTAGGGTACCGTATGCTTTTGTGCGGCTTACCTCCGATTTAATTTGAATGCGCAAATCGATTATATTTCAGGGATTTCCCGGTCAACTCGCCATGTTATATTGATCTTGAAGACTTTGCGGCGTATATAGGAAAGCGTCGTTAATTCAGACATAGATGGACAGTAAAGCTCGAGCATATTGGATAATGATGAAGCCGGGGATCATGATGATGATTCTGGTCACGGCTACGCTCGGATACTTTTTAGCGCGCATCGATCCTGTCAATTGGATTGAGTATACCTGGTTTATGCTGGGTACAGCGCTGAGCTGCGCAGGAGCCGGAGTATTGAACAATTTTCTTGAGCGTGATGCTGACGCCAAGATGAAGCGCACCATGAAGCGCGCACTTCCCGCCGGAATCGTTCAACCGAATGATGCGCTAGCTCTAGGGGTATTGTTGGTCGTATTTGGCACCGTGCTCCTCGCCTGGCAGGTAAATTTGCTGACCGGCTTTCTTTCTCTGTCAACGACTTTCCTCTATGTCTTGGTATATACGCCGCTAAAACGAATCACGTGGCTTAATACCATCGTGGGCGCGATACCGGGGGCAATTCCGCCATTGGGGGGCTGGGCGGCAGCCACCGGCGGGCTCGACTACGAGGCGTGGATCTTGTTTATGATACTATTCGCGTGGCAACACCCCCATTTCTACGCGATTGCGTGGATGTACAAAGAAGACTACGAGAAGGGGGGCTTTCGTATGCTTCCCTTTTACGACCCATCTGGAGAGCGGACATTTCGCCAAGTTATCTGGTTTTCATTGCTTTTACTCTTTGTCTCGTTGCTGCCGAGCTTTGTCGGCATGTCTGGCACTATATACCTTATTTTTAGCTTTTTGAGCGGGGTTGCATTGCTCGGCGTAGGGGTTATGCTAGCGGAGAGCGGCACGGTAGCGGACGCACGGCGGCTATTAAAAGCCTCGATTCTTTACCTGCCTTGCTTGCTTGGCTTTATCGTTCTTGACCGGTTTATTTACTTCTAGGCCGGAACGCGAAAAGGTCTAACATCGTCAACACCGATAGTGTTGTTTTCGAAAGTTTAAGTTTTAATTTTTGAAAATTGCAGTTTGTTATGCCCTCGATGCGCGACGTAGCCCCCATAAC
>CAYTAW010000007.1:0-21568 GCA_964435675.1 uncultured Bdellovibrionales bacterium | reverse complement strand
GTTCGCAACTACATCGACTGGATGCTCGGCCTTCCGTGGAATGAAGTATCGGAAGATCAGATTGATATCGACAAGGCGCGAGAGGTTCTCGAAGACGACCACTACGGACTGGAGAAAGTTAAAGAGCGTATTCTCGAATATCTCGCGGTGCAAAAGCTCGTGGGCAAATTGAAAGGTCCGATCTTGTGCTTTGTCGGAGCTCCCGGTGTGGGTAAAACCTCGCTCGGTAAATCGATTGCGAAAGCGACTGGCCGTCAATTCGTGCGTGTAGCCTTGGGCGGCGTGCGGGACGAGGCGGAGATTCGTGGTCATCGCCGTACATACATCGGCGCGCTCCCTGGAAAGATCGTGCAGTCGCTGAAGAAGGCGGGCACTAGTAATCCGGTGTTCTTGCTTGACGAAATCGACAAGATGTCGACCGATTTCCGCGGCGATCCCTCCTCGGCGCTGCTGGAAGTTCTCGACCCGGAGCAGAACGATACATTCAATGATCACTACCTCGACTGCGATTACGATCTGTCGAAGGTAATGTTCATCTGTACGGCGAACACGCTGCATACCATTCCGCAGCCATTGCTCGATCGTATGGAGATCATCCGTCTCTCGGGCTATACCGAAATGGAAAAGTTGGCGATTTCGAAGAAGTATCTCTTCGAGAAGCAGCTCAAAGAGAACGGATTGGAGCAGGATAACCTTGTGGTAGATGACGCGGCGTTGACGGAAGTTATCCGCCGCTACACCCGTGAGTCGGGCGTCAGAAATCTCGAACGCGCTATCGCGACCCTCTGCCGTAAGGCAGCAGTTGAAGTGGTCGATAAGGGCAAAGAGCACAAGGTGCAAATAAGCCAGGAGAAGGTAGTTAAGTTCCTCGGTCAGCCGCAGTATCGCTTCGGCAAGCAGGAGGAAACTAACCAAGTGGGAACGGTTACGGGACTTGCGTGGACTGAGAAGGGCGGAGAGCTGCTCGTTATCGAGACAACGATTCTTCCCGGAAAGGGCCGTTTGCAGATAACCGGCAAGCTGGGCGATGTGATGCAGGAGTCGGCGCGAGCGGCGCTGAGCTACGTGCGTTCGCGCGCTGAGCTATTTGGTCTGCCGAAATACTTCTACGATAAAATCGATATTCACATCCATGTTCCAGAGGGAGCGATTCCGAAGGATGGACCGTCTGCGGGTATTACGATGGCGACATCGCTCGTATCGGCATTGACGGGAATTCCGATCGATAAAAACGTAGCGATGACCGGTGAAATCACGTTGCGCGGCAACGTGCTTCCAATCGGCGGTTTGAAAGAGAAGGCACTCGCGGCCCACCGCGGCGGTATTCGCCGCATCATGCTTCCGAAGGAGAATGAGAACGATATCGAGGATATCCCGGTTACTGTGCGCAAGGATCTCGAATTAATCCCGGTGTCGCATGTTGATGAAGTGCTTTTTGAAGCGCTCAAATGCGATGATGTAAAGGCATTCGATAAGATCCTTGATCGCAAAGTCGCTCGTGATCAGCTGCTCTTCGATGAGCCGTCTGAAAAGGACAAGGACGACAATGGGCAGGGGCTGGAGAAGGATAAGCCTTCGACGGTTGTGACCCACTAACCCGCTGAAGCGTTTCAAATATCAAAAAGGGCTGCCTGTAAGGCAGCCCTTTTTTTTAATTAAAACCCTGCAACGTTTGACAATTCGGCCTCAAGGCAGTAATTTATGGGGCGCCTAAGTTCCCGAGATTACTCGCGGCAAACGGCGAATTCGAAGGGGCGCTTAGCTCAGTTGGTAGAGCGTCAGCCTTACAAGCTGAATGTCACTGGTTCGAGCCCAGTAGCGCCCACCATTTTCCCCCGTTATGGGGCTTACCCTGTTTCTTCCCGCTCGGCGCTTGTGCCCCAGGGGAATATCCCTTTGGGCGAGGGGAGTGTCTTCCTATCGATGCTCATTACGCGAGGTTCTACTGATTCGCGGTCTACGCGAATGTCGCCTCAAGCTCCGTTCAAATTTCTACGGCCGAAGGATTTTTGGCTAGTTTCTGAGGAATTATACTAATTTTCTATTCAATTATTGTCGGAAATCCAGTCATATATTCTAAAAACGAAAGACAATTATCTCCGAAAACTAACCAGGTACGGTGTTCGTTATCGGTTGGCTAAGAATCAGAAATGCATATACTTGTTACATGAGTGTGGTTCAGACATCTGAGTCATTTGCGCTTCAGGGGACTCTTCCGCAGCTTGAAGCAAATATCGTTGGCGCCTATGGCGGGGAGCCTCATCAGATAGAACTGCGACGGCTGTTTTCGAAGCCGTCAGTGCCTCCCGAAATAATAGTTGCAGACGACAGTTATCAGCAGGCGCTGAGGGCGCGTGAGCAGATTAGTAGTCTCTCTTTGCAGCTTGCGTCAACTACCAACGATTTGGAGCGCGCTCAAATCGGATCAACCATTCGTGAAACCAAAAATTACTGCTGCATTCAATTGTTGAATCAGGAGGCGATCGCCGTGCAGGGTTTGATACTCGAGCACTTCAATCTGCATCTCGCCAATTTTTTAGAGGAAATTGACCAGCATCTGCCGGTGTTGCGGATGACGCGATTTGCGGAGATTGACGCGGTACTGTGGAGCGCGATTCAGAGTGAATTTCAAAATGCTAAATCTGAAATACAGATGCGGACTGAGTTCGGACTTCGCCTCTCAATGGAAGAAATTTTTAAGAACCACCTGATTCACGGCAATATCGGAGATTATGGCAAAACAGTCTCCGTGCGTTACGGGAGCGTCACGCCGACAACGTATGTGATCATATCGCAAGACGAGGGATCCGGCTTTGATTTGAACGCGGTGCGCAATCCGACGGCCGATGAAAATCTAGAAATTCCTAACGGTCGTGGAATATTACTTGCCACGAACTTTCTCGATCGCGTGGAATACTCGCCGGAATTCAGCGGACGGCGGGTCGTATGCGAAGTGAACTTTATGAGCCGGCTTGAAAAATTTGGGCGTAAATTCTTAGACAAGAGCACTGGAGCCGCCTCAACGTTTTAGAAAGTTCGAATACATTTCGCCCGCGGCGTCAATCGCCAAGTAAGAAAACCCTAGTCGTTGGAGAAAGGACAACCCGGACTTTTTTCCGAGAAGCATTGTTATCGTTGTGCAGCTTCCTGCGATGAGCGCGGCTGGCGCCAGCACAGATACCGAACGAAAATCTGTTACCGGCATACCAGTGCGGGGATTTAGAATGTGGCAGTACCGCGCTCCATCAAGCTCGAAATAGCGCTCGTAGTCGCCGCTTGATGCCAACGCGCCGCCAGTGACCTCGAGCGACGCGATTATAGAGCCGTGACGGCGAGGGTCGGAAATGCCGAATATCCAGTGGGTACGATTTGGAGGGAGGCCGATAACGCGCAGATCACCGCCGAGATTTACTTGAGCGCATTTGATTCCGGCATCGCCAAGCACCGCAATTGCTTGGTCAACGGCATATTCTTTTCCAAATCCGCCGAAATCGATCTCCATTCCGGTCTCGGGGAGGAAAACAGTTCTTCCCTTACGCTGAACTCGCGTCCAGCCAATCCGTTGGAGGGACCTCGTGATTTCGTCCTTTGTCGGAACGCGCGCTTCCCTAAACTTCCAGGCTGCTCGCAGCGCGCCGGATGTAATATCAAAAAGACCTTCGCTCTGTTTGTGGCAGGCGTCGGCGAAATCGAACATGCGCGCGGTTTCGTCGTCGATCTCTACTGGTGTCACCCCGGCCGCGGCGTTTATTATACTGACGACGCTTTCCGGACGGTATCTAGAAAATTTTTCCTCGATACGATTGACCTCGCGCTCGACAAGTTCAAACCCGCGCTGCGCATCGTTCCGAGCGTTCGAGTAAATGGTAATTTCATTTTTCGAGCCGAGCGCGTTGAATGAGTGGGTATAGCAGTTCATGTGCGATTAGCTGAGGATAATGGGTGCCTTCATTGTTACACTGCTTGCGCTCAGCGTGGAAGGCGTCAAACGCTAGAACCGTTTGAGCACGCCCAGTCCGGTAAAAAATGCGTGGAGCGCTTGGTAATTTGATCCCGAACCGCCTTGGAGGCTCCACTCGGTGCGCTGTTCCATCCAGTGCGCGCCGATGTCGATTGACCAGTTTTCACCAAAGTCGCGCTGCAGCTTTACGCCGGCGGTAATAGATCCATAGGTTCCGAGCCGCTGGTCGGCGCTGAAAAAGCCGACCTGTTCTGGGCCAGGGGGAAAGACGTCTTTGAAGAATGTGGCGCCGTGTTGCGAATAGTAGCGCACACTTGGACGAATTAGCCACGTCTCTCCAATTGGTTGATAGTAGCTCACTTCGAGCGTTTGCGAGGTTATTCCCCAATCATCGGAATAAAAACGAAGGTCATTATGAATTGAGCTGTCATAACACGGGACATAGTAGTTGTAACGGTTCATCCAAACGAATTCATTGCGTACATCAGGCCGATTGTCATACGTTTTATACGGATCATTCAGATATCCGCTGTCATACGTGTACGAAATACTCGAGGAAAGAATTGATTGCTCATCGACAATTTGAACGACCCCGGCGGAAACCGAAGTCGTTTCACGATTCCCGCCGAGAAGGGGATATAAGGTAGAGGAGACGTCGTCGGAAGAATGGCTCACGCCGCCGGTAAGCTGGGTGTTGCCTCCTTCCAAGGCGTGCGTGACATCGAGCGATCCGGCGAGCGCTTTGTAATCATCCTCGTCGGACATGAAGAATGTTCCACCGACGATTGTATTGTTAAATTGCCTCGCGATGCGGAGTTGCCCCTCATACCGATCGTCCTTAATTCCGAGCCCGGAAGCGCCGCTTACCGAGTCCAGATAAAACGGAGACGCGCCGCTCATGCCGTCGTAGGTGAAATTGCCTTCGAGCGTTAGATCGTCGCCAACCTTTTGGCGTAAAAAGGCCATTGGCGCATCGACGGTCATACGCTCCGTACCGTCGGACTGATGCTCAGTGTAGTACATGTAGCGAATACGCGCTTCGGACTGTGGTAGCGAGAGATCCTCAGCCGCTCCGGTCGAGGCCAGTCCCATCAGCGCGAAACAGGCTGAGACGATGGGCGACGCGAGCTGCGCTTTTCGCGCCCGCTTCCGCTCGCGGCGGCGCAGCGCCGACTGTGTTCGACGCTCTTTGCGATTGTGGACAACGCTACGCCCTATTTGCATCCGCAGCCTCCACCAATCGCGCCGCTTCCTCCGCGAGAAGCCTCTTTCGACTCGAAAACATGGCGGCGAAATCGCGCTTCGAGCGGATCGGGATCGAACTGCATCTGATTTTTGGCGAATGCGCCTTTTTGCCAAGGCTTGACCGGAGCGCATGCGGCGAACGCGAATGCAAGTAACGTAAGAAATAGAAGGTATTCTTTATTCATGCTCACCTGCGATTGCTTTCAATGATTCCAAAATTTGGGTGTGATTCTTCTCGGAATCGCCGAACCATTTGCCGACGATCGCCCCGTCTTTTCCGAGCAGTATGGTCGCGGGGAGCGAATTGAGGCTGCACTTCTCGGCCGTCGCGCCCTCGGTATCGAGCAATATTTCTATAGCGGGCGCTATCTCTGGGATTATTTCTTCCGCATCGGCGCGCCGCTGATCGAGATTGATCGCTACGAGGCCGAGGTCTTTTTCAGCGTATTTTGAGCGGAGCTTCCCGAGCCATTCGAGAGAGAGTCTGCAGTTTGGGCACCATGATGTCCAAAAGTCTATTAATATAGGCTTGCCGACGAACTCGGCGTGGCAGCGCTTGGCGCCGGCAGCGGACGACAGGCAAAAATTGTTGAGACAGTCCGCGCGTACCGGCCTATGGACGGCAAGAACTATAGAAATCAGTAAAACTGCGCGCTGCACCATCTCTCTGGTATCGGCATAGTAAGAGGTGAAGTTTAAAAATTCTCGTGTATCTGCCTCTATTGATTGGAGCGTTTTTCTAAACAATGAGTGCTGAATTAATTGAGCAAAGATCCTCCGAGAGACGGAGGCCTTAGATTGCTCACGCAGATTGTTCGTTATTTCTCAGCTAAACCACCGATTCTAACAGGGTTTTTTCAAAACCGGGCATTTCTGAAAATAAAAATGCGCACAATCAGAAAGTTTCGCAGATTTAGATACGAAGGACTCTTAGACTGTTCTATGAAGATTTCGTAGTCATCCCGGTCGGGGCGCGTCGGCATGATTGAAGAAGTGCGGAGCAGGATAAAACGGCGAAGCGTTTTGAGTCACTCAAAACGCATTCGTGAATTTCGTGGTCCGCACAAGACGCAATTTTCTACGAAAATTTAGGATGAAAGTATTTTTTTAATACGAGTAATTCGGATTTTCAGGAAAATTAGGTTACCCGAAAAAAAAATAGAAGCAGAACTCTCTGTACGCGGGATTCTATTCCGCGACTAGGGTTTTTATAAGGGAGACATATGAAGTTAGGTATTTTGCCTCTTTGGTTCCTCTTTCTTTCCTTCTTCCTCTATCCTTTTTCCTCATATAGCGACGTCTACGAGGCCCCCATGGGCCGGCGGACGATACTTTGCTCTGCCGATTCGGGCACTTCGGTACCGGTGCTCCGCACGGCTAAGGGAATTATCACCTATAGGCAGCAGAAGAAAAATCTCGCCAAAGCCGTTAAAAAGGCAAAAGGGCCTAAGAAAGTTAAAGCTGAGAAGAAGTATGCCGACTTTGTTAAGAACATGAAGTCCGCGCAAAAAGCATGCAAAAAAACACCGCCGCCTGTCAATACGCCGACACCTCCAGAATCTCAGCCAGACGCCCTCTCGCTTGCGCCGTTCGACGGACAGGTAACGAAAGCCCATATCCGTCTCTTCCTTGAACGCGCCGGTTACGGATTGAGTTCGCGTGAGAAAAATATTGTCGACATTGGTCTCAGTCAGGGTCTTTCAGCGGCGATCGACGAGTATACTCGCGTAAAACCGGAATCGGATGCATTGAACTTGCGCTTACGTGATCGTTTTGATGCGACGCTCGGAAATTCCGCTAGCGGCCAAGTTGCGGATCATCTGATCACAAATACGACGGGATATCGCCAGGCGGACCTCGATTTCGCGATCCATACCGCTAACCCGTACCGCTCTAATCTGCAGCATTTCTTCCTCGGTTTGTGGACGATTGGCTCGAACGTACTGAGCAGCACACAAATTCCGCTCTGGTGGGATTATTGGACAAACGTACTCTATAAATCGGCGCTTGAGCCAAAGCTTCCGGATCGTTTGCTCGAGGTATCGCGGCATCCGTTTATGTTGATTTATCTCGATAACAATCAGAACTTGGCAGGCAACGTGAACGAGAACTATGCGCGCGAGCTGCTCGAACTCTTTTCAATGGCGCCGGAGCGCATCGATCGTTCCACTAATCAGGCAACTGAGAACTATATTGAGTTCCGTAATGGCGGCGATCGCACACAGGGCGATATTTATCGTATTGCGCGCTGCTTGACTGGATGGCGTGTATCGTATCTGCCGGACGGGCAGGGCATAAACCGCTACCGCTCAGTATACAGCTCGGCTGATCATGAAAACTGCACTGCGACGCTCTTCGAAGGCCAGCCTTTTGCATTCACCATCAATGATGATGAGTCGATTGTCCGCGGAATATTTGCGCATCATCCCGCGCCGAAAGACTATATCGCTCGTGAATTGCTGAAATGGTATCTCACGCCCAATCCGCCGATCGAGCTCGTTCGCGCACTTGGCGATGAAATTCACAACGCTGGCTATAACTTGGAAGAGCCTCTGAAAAAGCTGTTCCGTTCCAAGGCATTCTACGATCCGTCTTACGTAAATACGCTTCCGAAGAACCCGCACCAGCTCGTGACCGAATTTGCGCGTACGATGGAGTTGTACCGAACGGATAACGTGCCGCTCAATCAAGAAGGGGGCGTGAATATCGCCAACTTAATCGGTGCTATTTCCGGACAGGGTAACCTGAGCCGCATGGGATTCGACGTAGCGCGTCCTCCGGACGTGTTCTACTACCCTTCGCGCTTGTGGACAACTCCGGACACGCTGCTCGACGTGGCAAACACTTTGTTCAATATGATTAGCGATACTACTTCACAGGGGCGCACATCGTGGCTCCCTTCGAAGATACTGCCAACGGGAGAGGCCATCGAATCCGACGTAATAAAATACGTTGCTGATGAACTGGGCTGTTCACTCAACGACAACATGATCAGTCAAATGCAGTACTACGTGAATAATCGTTTCAACGGAACGACCTATACTCGTACTCGCTACGATAACCTCGTACCCGAGCATCAAAGTTCTAAAGGTCGGTACCTTGCGTCGATGACCGCGATGCTGCCGTGTTTCTTGAATAAATAGTTTGTTGGAGGTGGAAGACTATGAAAAATACTCACGTTGATCGTCGTCAATTCTTGAAGATGCTTGGTGTCGGTCTCGGTGTCGGGGCGACACACGGCATAATTCCAAATCTCCTTACCTCGAGCGCGCACGCTGCGTCGTTCGACGGTAGGGTGAAGTATATCGTTCAAATTTTCCTCGATGGCGGATGTGATTGGTTTACCTCGCATCTAAAGGAGGGCGATTCCGCATTCATGAATGCGTACCGGGCAGCTCGGCCAACAGTCGGACAGACGCTAAAAAATAATAGTGGCGTCGATATTCCGCGTCTGCAACTGAATGGTTCACTTTACTCGCTGCATCCACGGTTGACGGAGCTGCAGTCGTTATACAATACGCGTGGACAGCTCGCGATAATCCAGAAGTTCGGCGTGCCGCAGTACAATAGCGGTTCCCATGAAGTGGCGCAGCTGCACATTAAATGCGGTATTCCGAACGGATCATTTCCCAATTCGGATGGCTGGATTAATCGAGTGGCCGCGAGCAATTTTGCCGAGTCGGCAAATGTACTCGACATAGCCGGTGGAACCCCCGCAACGTTGGGCGGAGCGTACAAGCCTCTGGCGCTGCGCGACTTGACCAACTACGGCTTGGCGACGAATGTATCGGGAGAGAGCGGATTCCGTATCGGAACTGCGTTTACTGTGCTCGATCAGTACGTCGCTGGTTCTCTCGGTCAGGAGCAGATAAAATCGTGGAATCAGGTCGAATCGACAGTTAGTTCTGTAAACGCTGCTATCCGAGGGACCACGTTTGCGACGCCGTTCCCGACGACTAATTTGGGTCGTCAGTTGCGGGATATTTATGTCGCATTCAAGAGCCTCGGCACTCGAATTGGATACGCTGAAATCGGCGGATTCGACCTGCACGGGTCGATCGATCCGCAGAATCAGAATCCCGCGACGCCGATGGGCATGTCGGCGCGCATGAAAGAGATCAATGACGCCGTCGCTGCGTTCAGAATTAACTGCGAAGCCGGGGGGATCTGGCAAAACCTTGCGCTTCTTACTACCAGTGAGTTCGGACGCACGAATAAAGAAAACGGCACGCAGGGCTGCGACCATGCAGACGCATCGGTCGCGTTCTTGATGGGCGGCGCGATCAAGGGCGGTCACTACGGCGACGATCCGACTCCAGCCGATCTAACCCGTCCGCAGAACAGTGTCGATGCGACAACTTCATCGACGGATGTTTATTACGAGTTGGTGCGCGGAGCGAACCTGAGTACGGCGGGACTGGTTCAACCAGGATATACGCCGAAGAACCTGGGATTAATCGCTTCTTAAGGACCTATCGATGAACGCTCACTCAAAAGGTTTGCGTACGGTACGCAGAAGGGCCGCAGTCGCTGCGGCTTTTCTGCTGCTCTCGACGGCGGCAGTTGTCACAGCCGCAGAAAATTCATTCGAAGTTTTTGATCGTCGAACTAAGGGAGAAATTACCTGCAAAAGAATGCAGGGCACCTGGGAACCAGGCCTCGTGGATGAAGGTTCAGGACGCTTTACATCATTCAAACAGCAGATCGCGACTTTGACGAAGAAGATAAGTAAAAAAACGGTAAAAAACCGAACGGCCCTAAAGGCCCAGCTTAATACCTTGAACAAGAATCTCAAACCTCAACAGCGGCTCTGCGCGATTTCAGCGCCGGAAACACCAACCCCGACCCCGTCCGCGGGAAGTTCGCCCACCCCAAAGCCTACAGCCACGGCGACGCCGGGTAATTCGTGTTCTCAGACATGCTTTAATTCGAGCCGCAACACCCAGTGCTTTTTTATTCCGTCTTCGGTCCAGGGAAATGAAACACGCGGCGCCGCGCTCTATAGCGGGTGTGCAGGCTGTCACTCAGAATCGACGCGCCGCAATCGTACCTATACCCAGATTGTTGCCGCTTTTTCGTCGGTCCCGCAGATGCTGCCGTTTTCGTCGAATTACCGTACGCAAGATTTTGCGGATCTGGCCGCATATCTGAATCGCTATAATTCAAAACAGTGCCGCACCGATTGGCCCTAGGAGTCAGAGCCCAGAGGATAAAATATAGGGTTAATTTCGCGCAGGCGCAGCTGCATCTGTTCTTAGCTCATCAAAGAATCTTCATAGAGATCTTCGCTATGGTTGACGGGACAAGCCCTGCCATAGCGCTCCAAGCTATGCGCAATCCGCAAATCGCTTGGTCCATAAATCGATCTAGCGTGTCGAGCGCGGAACGAAAGAGCTGCTCAGCGTGAGGTGTATCTCCATGCTCAAAAGCGAGTGAGCCCGCGCATGTCTAATTGGTATTAGGCCGAATGGTTCGCGCCGCTAAGACCAGATGAAGAGTTTTTTTCCGAGCTAGAATCAAGAATCTGCGTACCCATACCGCAGACCGCTGCGGATATTTCTAGCATAGCTTGATATCAAATTCTTTTACTGATCAGAAATGTAGCATTTCCCAATCGGAGGGTTAATCCCTGGAGATATCAGATAGTCACGAAGCGCTGAAGACAACCAGATTCTATTGACGCTCCTCATTTTGCTCGGATGAATGGGGGGCCATCCACTGTGAGAAGGGGGACGTGTCGACACCGCGTGGAACGAACCATTTTTTCATCTCGGGGTCCCAATGCGCGCCGAGGCGCTTGGCGTGATCTTTTTCACTATACGGAACGTGTAGAACGGTTCCGCGTACGATTGGGGTCTTCTTCTCACTCATAATCATGTACTCCATGTTGTCGTTTCTGATTATGTATATCGAGTTCCCTCGCAAAAAGTTTCGTCTTGTGTCGCGGCCTCCGGAATGCGCGGTGCTGAAAGTTCAAGCGCGGTGCGCAATTGGTGATACTCGGCAATTAAGCGCTCGCGCAGCGGTACCGAACGCTCGAAAAGGTCTCGTTGCAGCGCCGTGTATTGTTTTCTACCCTCGGGTGTTTCAATCGCAATCGGTTCAAGTCCAAACGGAAGCAAATCGTACGGACTTGCCCGCATATCGATTTCGCGCGCGGCGAGTGCGAGTTCAAAGGTGTCGGCGACAATTGCGGATGAGGAAAAGGGGGCAATTTTATAAGAGAATTTGTAAAGATCCATGGTGACGTGAACGCATGCCGGCTGGTCGTGGCGGGGTGTCGCCTCACGGCTTAGCGGCAACGCGTTGAGCGGTTGCGCGGCTACAGTGAAGAATCTATACGCGTCGTAATGCGTGCAGCGTAATCCTAAGGATTCGCAGCATTGATTAATATCTCTCCTACTCAAACGTAGCGGGACGGATTCATGTCGGGGACGTTCATCTCCGTAGACCATTGCCCACTCGTGCAATCCAAAACATCCCAAATGCGGGGGACGCTCCGAAATACGTTGTAAGTAATGCAGTGCCCAATTGAGATAGGGACGGCGGTGGGCGGGAAAGCGCTCTGCGCGGAGGATTAAGCCGCGGTCGCAAAGGTCAAATTCGTGCGCTCCCTCGAAAGATCCGGCGGTAGCTTGTTCGAGCAGCACGCCAAATCCGGGAGTCCAGCGCAGCAGCTGACTGGGACGAAATGAATAATAATCGAATAAAAAATCATATACCGGATGTTTGCTCCCCAGGCTGCCGCGCTGCCGCCGGTCATTCGCCCATGGCATAATTCGCCGCCTATGGTTTGCGACCGCGAGCAGCCAGTCATCTTTTTTCATTAAACTCATAGAGATGCTCCGCGGCTTTCGCGACAATTAAAACGACGGTTAGATTGGATTATCGGGGATTTCAGTCGGAAATTCCAGCCGGATTGCGGGGCGTTTCGAAATAATCTCTATCCTCTGAGGCTCGTTTAGGGCAACAATAAATAATGAATTGGCGCGCGATTATTCTTGCTTTGAGTTTGTTCCTCATAGTGTTTGCGGGCGGTGTGCTCGAAGCTCAAACGCTGCAAATTAGCATCGATAACATTGGCACCCCGGCCAACGGAATTAGCAGCGCGCCGAGTATCAGCAGCGACGGCACCTATATTGCGTTTGTTTCGGAAGCGGACAACCTCGTTGCTGGCGATACGAATAATGTAACCGATATTTTCCTACATCACCAAACAGAGCTGCAGGCCACTCCCGCTGCAACGCCAGTGCAAGAAACTTCTCGAATCAGCGTCGCGAACGATGGGTCGCAGGCAAACGGCGCGAGTGATAGTCCGTCTATGAGCTCTGCCAGTGGCCGTTTCGTCGCCTTCGTATCATCGGCCACCAACCTTGTTCCCGGCGATACGAATGGCGTCGCCGACGTATTTATTCGCGATACGAGCCTTGGACAAACCTCGCGTATCAGCGTGCCGCATAATGTGTTTGGTGCGGTTACCGGTGAGGCGGACGGCGCCAGTTTTTCTCCCAGCATCAGCACCGATGGCTGTTATGTCGCCTTCGCTTCGGATGCAACTAATTTAAATCCGCTCAACTCCGTTGGCGTGCCAATGACCGACACGAATGGAAAACGCGACATTTTTCTGTACTACAATCCAAACGGCGAAAACGGTTGTAATGGTGGGACGCCCTCGCTCGAATTGATCAGTATTGCCCCGAACGACTCGCTTGCGAATGGCGACAGCTATGCACCGTACTTTTCCTCAGTACGGTACGTGACTTTTACCTCACGTGCCGACAATTTGGTTAGCGGCGATAGCAACGGTGTCGCCGATATTTTTTTGCGAGATCGCGCCGTTATCCTTAGTGGAGTGGCTGTCGATCGCGTAACGCTCATGGCAAGCGTTGATTCAAATGGCGCCGCCGCAAACGGCGAAAGTTTCTCCTCGCAAATGCAGGGGCCAGACATCGTTTTCGATTCCGTGGCGACCAATCTCGTCAGTGGCGACACCAATGGAAAACGCGATATTTTTTGGCGCACGTTGGTTACCGATGGTCGCTCTGGCGGCGCCACGGAAATCGTAAGTAAGACCACGGCGGGAGCGCTGGGTGATGGAGATAGTTATGCGCCTTCGGTTTCGACGGGCAAAAACTATATTGCGTTCGCAACGGATGCCGCCAATTTGTCTTCAGAGAACGACTGCAATCAAGCAACGGACATTGTCGTGCGTGATTACATCTTATCGTCAATGCGCCGCGTTAATTTAACAACAGCCGGATATCAGTCTGATCCCGGCTTCTCTAATTTCACGCCCGCAATCGCCGGCGGCGGCGTATTAGTCGCCTATCAAGCAGAAGGAAAGTTGAACACAAGCGATTCGAACGGGCTCGCCGATATTTACGTTTCGGTTGCATCGGTCGATCCCAAGTCGGTTTCGAAGCCGCTTGAAAGAGGGGAGAAGCTCGATGAAAAGCCGGATGTGTGCGTCGATAAAAAGAAAGCGAGCGTACGTCTCGAACGCTTCTCGAGCGTATCGTTGGGTGGTGTAGCGACGGCGTCCTCAAGTGGCGGAAGCTATCCGTGCTCAGGAAAGGGGGTTTGTTATCAAATTCAGGCCGTTCCCGTTAAATCAAACGGCAGGGTCGACCCACGAAGGGACCGGCAGCAGCTTGTTTCCAAACGGAATACAGTAACAATTCCTAATTTACGTCCAGGCAACTATTCAGTTTCATTCCGTGCATTTGGAAAAAGCGGCAGCACGATTATAAAAACTAATCAAAGTCCCGCGCGCACAGTCTTAGTGCGTTGATGAGTTAGGGGCCTTTAAGAGAATGATTTCGCTCAGATTTCATTTTGCATGATTCGAGCGGCTAACTGCTTGGATTCTATATGAAAAAGTCTACGATGGTGCGCGTGATAACACTGCCGCACGGTTGATTAACGTCCGTGTTCATATACACTATTTAAGTTCAGTCCGTTAGTAACTTACGAAAAATGCAGTTGTTCCGTGCTTAAAGATTCTAATCTTGATCATACTTCTTTTAATTTCCGCGAGGTAACGCACGCGCTGACGCGTGCAACTTCGCCGCAGGAGTTGGAGTTCGCACAGGAGTGGACAAAGGAGCGCGCCTCCATAACCAATAAGTTTCAAACCGCGATGGCAGGTCCGCGTGGCCGCCTCGAAAAAGCCCTGCAGGCATTCGGGCAAGAGATCGAGCAGATCTCGACCGGCCTGGTGCAGTTTGCCGAAAAACGCGACGCATATGAAAAAATGTCGGCGATAACGCAAGCGCTGGCAACCGGCGCGCCGATAGAAGATTTGAAATCAGTCGAATCATTTCTTGTAGAATATCTTCGGTTAACTGAACAGCAGGATGGATTCGTTGATTCGGCGCAAGGTACGCGTGAGTTTTCCGTTCAGCTTTCCAGCCGGATAGGGAAGGAATGCGAGTCGCTCCATGGCGAGATGCGCGCCCACGCGCTGACGCTCTCTCAACAATTTGCGACCTTGGAATCACTCTCTATATTTAAAGAATTGCTCGCGGTAGATCACGGCGAAGGAGGCCGCGCCCGATTTATCCGCGTTGAGAATCGTGCTGAGTCGTTGGCTGCGCATTTGCGGGCATTTGGAACTCGTGAGACGGGGTCGGCCCGAGACGAATCGGCACCTGCCGCGCAGGGGAAAAAGGTCGCCGATTGGAACACCGAACTGCTGACTCTGCTCAGGAAATTCGAAAGAAATTGTGAGTTGTTTATTGAGGCGGTCTCGAATAAGGAGATCGGATTCAATAGCGCCGTTTATCGCGAGGCGAAACCCGCGTTCTCTGAACCGGAAATGGCTCAGGGGTACGAGCTGCACGGCAGTCTGAAAGGAAGCGTGTACCTAGCGATTGCCCGGCATCTCGATGCGATCTCACAAGGCGGGGAGTCAGTTGAGCAGCCGAAGTGCGGCGGAGAGAGGATAGCCTCTCGGTTTGGAGCCATCGAATGGTCGGCACCGATGCAGATGCCGGTGGCTCCCTCATTTGAGCAAATTGCCGCAGACGATCGCAAACTGATGCTGCGCCGGCTTTTGAGTGAATATCCTCGTAATGTGATTGAATCGGAAATCCGCAGGCAGTTCGACGACTCCAAAATTACAGCGGCTACTGAAGAAGCGCGCAACACCCTTTTGAAGCACCTCGCTGATGCGGCGTCCGACTTAGAAGTAGACGTCCTTTCGCTCGAACTCGACTTTGGACTGAGTCATGACTCTGCTGTTTCGGTTGCGCAAGCGCGATTCGTTAGCGGTGATCTCACAGGTCTCGCTGAAATTCTAAACGATTATCCCGCGCAAGCAGAAATATTCGCGCAAAAGGTGCGGCAATTCCCCGAGTTGCTCGGCGCGCGTGAAGACGAGCTGCGCGCTTATTTAAGTCTTTTGGCAGAGGTGCAGAAAAGCGCGTCTGAACTTTCTCCGCTTGCGGCTGAATATGTAGGCGGCTTAATTGAACCATTCCGTTCATCGGAGACGCTCTCAGGCCTCGTCCGCAAGCTTACAGAAGCTCAAAGCAACGCTGAGCTGCAAAAAAGCTTTGAACTCGGGGCCTTGCTCACTATTTTGCGCAAAGAATTGCAGCCAATTGTTCGCGATCCTTCTTTGGAAAGTTTGGCCGAATTGACGACAAAGGTGTTGGTGTACGGATTCGCGCCTCAGCCCGGTGAAAAATTCAACGCAACGACAGCGCGTGACGCCACGTATATCATAAAAATGATGCGCCGTGAGGCAAGTCACGACCTGAGCATCGGTCTTCTAACGGAAGTACTCGACGATTTAATAAAGAATGGGATTCTGGTCTGTGCCGATAGAACTCAGAGCGGCCAGCTGCAAAAAGCAAAGATAAAGATAGCAGCAAATCCTTCGGATTTAGCTGTTCCAATCGTCTCCCGCTTGACCGAATTTTACCAGAGAAATTTTCGTGGGCCGGAATTCGTTTCGCCGCTAAAGAGTGTTTCGGTAGTCGAGGCAGTTCAAAGCGTTTCATTGAACGGACATGGAAAACAGAATCAAGTCCTAGATCCAGCCGTGCAAAATCGCATTGCGTTAGATCGCTCGGTTGCGACGATAGAGAGCTTGCTCACGCGCTATAGACAACTCCTGAGTGAAGTAGAGACTACTTTCGCTCAACGTTTCGAGCAGCTCGGCGAATACCGTCTAAATAAGCTGAGAGAATCAAGCCTGGTCGAAAAATTAAAAGTGTCTTTGAAGCAACCCCTTTTGCAGCAAGCTGCCGAATCGATGAAATATAAGACGCCATTCGAGCGTGAATGCTTTAAAGCGATCGTGCAACCCACCCGGGTTTCGGCGTCGGCACAATCTGTGGTGCAATTAGCACGGAGACCCGCGTATCATGACGGTCGCCGATCGCCATCGGCCGCCAGCCCTGCAAAGAGAGTGAACGTTCAGGAGCTGGTTGAGAGAAAATCTCTAAATTTTCACCCGGGATTCCCCGGCGCTCTGGAAAAGTTCAAAGCGCTACAGCAAGTTGACGCTTCATTGCGTAAAGCTGTCGATGATCCTTTAGTCAGGGAGCGTTTCCCGTGGCTCGAAGAATCTATTCGAACGCTACCAGTCGGTATAAACACGAGATCAAGCAGCGGAACGGCCCTCGGCGCAATCGAATCGCTCGAGTCATTTTTGCGCCCGTTAGTCCAGATAAATGGCTCCAAGCCAATCGATATGCTGCGCGCAAAGCTCGCCGCTATCGATCTGAATCAGTCGGTATCTCAAGTAGCGGAGGCGATATGAGCGCGGTAAGCCTTGCCTCACTTACGGGTGCCATTCAGCGTCTTACCCCGGTCGACGCGGCATTTGATGGATCGGCGGTTAATCAGGCGCGTATGGATAATTTTGTCGCGCTCGCAGGACGCGTGCGCGAGGCGTTTCTTCCGCCAAAATCGGTATCACTCAAGCACAGCAATGAACGGGGCTTTACAGCGACTCAACAGATCGCCGACATGGATATATATCCCTTTTGCCAAGCCCTGGCTTTGACGACGGGGATTAACGTCACGATTGTGGGCATTGACGGAGCAAGTCAAACGATTCGACCGCCCGCCGTCCGGGTGCTTCCTCCGCAGCCGTACTATCCTCTTTCTGCAGTCGATCAGATGATTGAGCTCGCCGGACAAAGACTCATTAATAGCGTATACGGGAGAGAACCCGCACCTTTGAGCAGTGATGATATCGAATCGATTATTGCCGCTTCTGAGTTCGGCCGTTTCGCCAAGCTTGCTGAAACAAGATTCGGGTTGTCCGAGGTAAGGTTCGGCAACGATCTCTCAATTATTGGCGATCGGAGGTTCTTCGAATTACTTGAGCAGCTTGCAAGTTCTACCTCTGTTGCCCGTGTAACCATACAACCGACAGCGGATGGTATCGCGAGAAAGGTCTTCGACGTTTTGGGGAATGATTTTCCCTGGATATTTGATCCCGCTACCGAAGGCACGGTTCACCGTCTGCGTTATGAAGCGTCCGCGGTCCAAGATTCGCAAACAGTCGAATTGTTGGCACAGAGACTCAGCTTGTTTACGGGTGGAACCGTCAAGGCGGTGCCCGCGCAGCTAATAGCGGATAAAAAATTGCTGCGCAGTCCGACACAAAATGTGGCCGACTCTCTCGAGTCGGTGCCAATGCAGGCGCATGGAAAGTATTTGTACGCCAGCTCGCAGGGTGCATCCGCCATCAGTAATATTTTGAACGTTGAAGTTCCATTCTCACTTCAAAATGAATCGTTAGCCCGCTTTCTAACTAACCGTCCCTCGAACAATGGTCATTTCCTTAGCTATTCTTCTCGTCGCGGGCCGAAGGTGGCGGCGAGCGAGTATGTGGAAGGCTTACGCGAGTTGGCCCGAGAGCTTAGTCTGCCCACGGTCGATCTCCAACTTCGGCAAGGAGGTCTCACTATTACGCTTCCCCGTCCTGAAGCGATTGCCAATTTTAATGGGCTGGAAATTTTTCTCGATTACCTGGAAGCGACGCGGGGAATTATCCAGGGTAACGTCAATATTGTCCGGCCACAGGACGATACCGCGGTTGCGCAGTTCCTAGCTCGCCACCTTGGTATGGACACGGATTGGTCTTTCGATAATTCGGGCAGCATTCTTGCATTGAAATGTCGCAGTGGCACCTGGCCTGACAAACTATCATTCTTGGCTGAAAGGTACCTAGGCAAAAAGGTCGCTGTATCGCGAAATCCGGAGCCGTTTAGCGGCGAGATAGTGCAGCCTCGCACGCATATGCCGGAGAGTCGCATCTGGGACAATCTGCGTCCGATTTCGGAGGGGATCGCTCAGCTTCTCCCGGTGGGATTAGGATCCGATCCGGCGGTGCGTTTGGATGGAAATAGGCTCATCGTATACACCCAAACGCTCGAGCTACCCGATAGATATCTAGAAAATGTCCGAGAGGATCTTTACGGCGTTGGAATTCCCGTTGTGTTCCGCAATGATTACCAAGCGGCGAAGGTAGACGGTCTTGTGCCGATCGTCGATATCGTCAAACGCAGCCTTCCGTCCGATGCGTATTTTGGTGGTATTCGCCATGAGGACAATCAGTACGTAATTCGCCTGTATCAGCGCGCCGCATTGTCGAGGGATTTAGAAAAGGTAATAACGCAGATACAGCGCTGTTCAGGGTACCCGTTGAGGTTTGAAGTGCAACAGTCGAGTCCGCAGCTTGAGAATCTTTTCGAAACGGCAACTGACGAACGCAGCCGGCGCTTCTTTGCGCGCGCGATTGTTGAGGGAAGGAAGATCGAGAGCGTCTCCCGTCTGCGCTCGATTTTCTTGGAGGAATTCGACCAGAGTGTCGCACCTCAAAACATCCGAAACAGGGAGGATGCTTCACGCGTGTACACGGTAAAAGATTTTACCGATCTTCACTGTTTCACCATCGATAATAAAGACACCCAGCTTCGCGAGGACGCTCTTTCGATCAAGCATTCAGCGGATGGCACGATCGAGTTCGGGATTCATATCGTCAACGCGGCCCACGCCGTGCCCTACGGATCGGTAGCCGATGTAATGGCCGAGAGAGCAGGTCTTGATAATAGCTTTGAACTTGGTGGCGAAAGAATTCCTTTTCATGTGTTGCCGCATTTCATCAGAAGGGGCTTGAACCTCGAAGTGGGCGAGCAATGCGAAGTCTTCTCGCTCTTTTTCAGGACTGATAGCCGCTTCGGAATAATTAATGGCAGCCAGCGCATTGATATTGGAGCGATTAAGAATAAGCAGATTTTTAGCTACGAAGAAATCGATGGCGGCAGAGTCAATAGTGTGGAGATAGAAGATCTCGAGAATTTCTGCCGTGCGAACCCGAATTATTCATGGAGCAGCATATCGCCTAGCGCGAGCCAGATACCGGCACGCGCAATGGTCGGCTCGATGGTAAATATGTTCAATCAAGTTATGGGCGATACCTTACTAAGCGCCGGGATCGAGGTCCCGATGTCATTCAGCCCGGGTTCTCATGAACGTGATTTTATTAAATTCACCGGTCCGGGACGCAATTACAATGCGCTTCTGGCACAGCGTCAGCTTGAATCGCATATCGCTGACCGCACGCCTTTAAGCGCCGAGCGCATTCAGTTCCATGAAGAGCGGCAGGGATTTCCGGCTTCCATGAGCAGCGCAGCCGAATTCCTAAAGCGGGTGTTCGCAATGAGCCAGCAATTTCCTAATTCGGATTTATTCATTGATCGGCAAGGGACGGTGCAATTAGGTAATTCGTAGAGCCGGCAATCGGGACGGACGGCGGACGTTGAGTTGCTTAACGCCGCTTTACGACGTAACGTATTTCTAGCTAGTTTTTATTATCCTCTGCAGTTATGTGGGAATGGCTTAGCAAATTAGTGATTGGCGGCGGCAACACGAATGATCTTACGGTGCCCGATGCTTCCAAGGGATATACCGCTGAATATGCGCAGGAGCGGGTGCGCGAGATCCGCTTCATACTCGTACAGCTTCGTGAACATGCGAGCGATATCCAAACGCTTTGCGCCGGTAATGATAGGCAGGTTCCGGAATTAACCGAGCGGGCGTGCGCCAACATCGAAAAGGTATGTCAAATACTGAAAGCGGATCCTAAAGATTTTTCCAATATAGGAACTGAGCTTGAAGCTATTCCTGAGCTAGAAAAGCTGCTCGGCCATTGCGTAAAGTTCGCTCGCATCCGCATGGATGAAGCCAAGGTACATGAAGCTCTTGAATTGGCAGTCACCTCGCTCAAACAGATTGGGGATAAGTTCGACCGGCTATCCCAAGGGGTGCTTCATGTAGACGATCGGGTCAACGCCGATTCACTCAAACGTGCGATTCAGATGCTGGTGCAATAGGCCAGGCCGTTTCTTCGGCTTTCAGTGTGCAGATCGTTTCTCGAGTTAACCTCGCTCAGCGATTACATAAATATGCAACAATTTTTACTTACGGAAATTTGATTAGCCTACATAACTGCCGTATAGTTTCGCGGTTGATTAAGCGTTAACCCATATCGGAGTATTGTTATGGCATCTGAGCTTTCGAATCCAACACCTGATCCTCGTCCAACACCTGATCTTCGATCTGGGTCCGTCCCTTCAACCGTAGTAGCTGCTGAAGTTGTTTCCCCTATTGATGGCGTCTTGCCGACCTCGCCGGCGCCGGCGGGAGTATTAACAACGGTTGAGCCGATTGAACCGTCAGCAATTCTTTGGAAAAAGAATTCGGCCGTTACAATGTTGTCCGAAGCTCCAGATGGAGCGGCGCTTATCGCGAAAGCAACAGAATTGGCTGATCAGTTAACCCTTAAAGATATCTCTGGGTTATTTAGATTTACGGAAGAAACTCGAGCAGCGATGACTCAGGTTGCAAAGGTTATGATTGGCGATGCGCGTGTGAAAGACATTGAAGCGGTAGAGCGCGTCTTCAACAACATGAAGGGGATGAAAGATCAGCTTGATGTAGACATGCTAAAACGTGAATTCTCGTGGACACGCCCCGACGAATGGTTTGCCCGTTTCATGCATGGGGTAGCCGGATTTGATTATTTTTCTCCAATCGCGCGATTTGCGCGAGGATATCAAAAAATAGAAACGGTAATAGCGGGTACCGAGCAGGAGCTCGTTAGGGTTGAGGCTAAATCAACCAAGGGGATCGCAAATTACGAGAGCCAACGAGAGGTGACCTTGAGCGGATATCGCCTGTACGACGTCGCTATTGCGGCTGGCGAGATTCTTTATGAACGTGAGTATGCGAAATTTGCCGCAGACCGTAAGGAGCTTGAAGGATCCAGGGATATGTATCGCGTGCAAGAGTTAAAAAATCGCCGCTCGGCGCTCAATACTCTCGATAATCGTATTATGG
>CAYTAW010000006.1:0-23289 GCA_964435675.1 uncultured Bdellovibrionales bacterium | reverse complement strand
TCGTTGAAACTCTCCTCATTTCTGGTTTCGCTCGGAGTAAAAGCAAAGCGGAATGAGAGTTCAAGAATTTACTGCATAGATCGCTTCAACTTCGAACTCGACGGAGCGGACCCATTCGCGCTTTTTCTCGATCTCTTGCAACAAACTGATATGGGAGCCCAGGTGACCCCGCTCAGACTGAGCCCCGAGAAAGCGACCGCGGTATTTCCTGATAAGTCACTCGACTTGGTGCTGCTCGATGCAGACTACGAGTCCCAAATCAGCCTCGAGGGCATTATGATTTGGATGCCGAAACTTCGGCCTCACGGACGCGTATTAATCAAGGCCGAGAGCTCCAATCGTCAGGTCGACCAGATGCTCGATGCATTTGCTCGCAGCAATAACGTCGAATGTTACCTTGCGCGATCTGGACAAGGAACTATTTCGGAGATTCACGGTCTCAAGGAGCTCGTTGCACGGCTATGAACATTAGCGCCCTTATCTGTATCGACCAAGATATAGAATACCTGCCCTTGGTACTCGAGCAGATCTACGATCTGGTAGAGGAGATCGTTATTATTGACGGCCCCTACCGATGGGTTTCCGAGTTTTATGTCGGCCTTCCATTTGTTACCTCAGCGCCTACACCGCACGTTGAGTTTCGCGGCTCACCGCTCCTCAGCCATAAGAAAGTCAGATATGAACACCGTGAATGGGAAAATGAACAGCAAAAGCGAGCGTACGGATACGATATTTGTACCTGCGAGTTCGTGCTCGTAATTGATTCCGACGAATTAATAGTGTTTCTGGAAGATGAGCTTGATTATTTTATGCTGAGCTCCGACCCAATCGCGAAACTCGATGTATTCTCGCTCGGACGCACCTACGCACGGATCGAGTTTCCCGTGGAAAATATCGAAGAGGTTCGGACTAATCCGGATATTCCCCATGAGTGCTACCGGCTTTTTCGCAAATCCGCGCTCAACGGCGTCGATCATCTACCGTACCTGCAAGTGCTCAGCATTCCGCCGGCGCCCCCCCTCCCTCAACCTGACCGCGAAGTACTGCACCCGGTGCCAATCGGCACGATTTATCACCTCTCGGTAATGCGCACCGGAACAAGCAATCTTTTTAAATACCGGTTTTACGTCGCGGCGAATAATGTCACGAATAATTGGACGGATTCCATTCTAACCAGCGGAAAATGGGCCAACTATTCCGAGATGCTCCGGGATATAACGCTCGACGAGTATTCCGCGCTGCTGATGCGCGGGCGCAGCGATTCTCTGCGCTGCCCCGATCAGCGCGTTGTCACGCACTATAGCGGCTTACCCGAGCGGTTTGCCGCGCACATTCGTTACGCCGACGATGTATTTGATGAATTCGGCACGTCGCTGGACAAACCACTGCCGCTCCTTGAAAAGAACCGGACCTTTTTTCATCTTCCGATATCGCTCCATAGCGGCGGGGCCTGCCGAATAATTGTCGAAGGCGTGCGTGAGCTGACAGCAATCGATCACCCTTTCTACTACATGACGGACAATCGCCGCGCCTATTTTCCACTGCGAGTCACTCACGAATCAACAACCAGTTTTATTATCGAGATTCCCGCGCTCGAACCGAAAACCGAGAAACTGTTCGGCCGAATGTTGGTGCTCCTCTCACACATCGACGCTGAGCGTCGTTTTGGCCGTCTCAATCATATTGAAATCATCCAATAATCTGCTATTGAATTTTCACGGCAAATGTCCGCACAATAACGGCAAACGTCCATTCGATAAGGATACCTATGACGACCTTCACTCGCCGCAAATTCATACAAGCGACCGCTGCACTCGCCGCGGCACAAGCGCTAATGCCCCAAAATAGCTGGGCGACCGCCTCGCCGTTCACGCTGCCGCCACTTCCGTATGATGAGAAAGCACTTGAACCTTCAATTGATGCCGAAACGATGAAGATTCACCACGGCAAGCACCACCAGAGTTATGTCGATAAATTAAATGAACAAGTCGTCAAAGATCCCGCGCTTGCCGGACTCGCGCTCGAGGATATTTTGAAAAATATCACCAAATACAATGAGAGCGTGCGCAACAATGCCGGCGGTCACTACAACCACTCGCTGTTCTGGACTACCATGGCACCACGTGGCAGCGGTGGTGAGCCATCCAAGGAGTTGAAGGCGAAAATCGATGCCGAGTTCGGCGGTCTTGATCAACTTAAGAATCAGATTAATGGCGCCGCGCTGTTTCGCTTCGGCTCGGGCTGGGCCTGGCTCACCGTCAAGAGCGATAAACGCTTGAGCGTCATATCAACCCCCTATCAAGATAACCCCTTGATGGATGCAGTCGCCGGTGGTGCGCCTCTTCTCGGGATCGATGTGTGGGAGCATGCCTATTATTTAAAGTATCAGAATCGACGCGCCGATTATTTGACCAATTGGTGGCAGGTGGTTAACTGGAACGAAGTAAACAAACGCTTTGCCGCGGCGACTGCCTAAAAGGATCGGGCGTAAGGGTTCGAAACGTTTCGCGCTCCAAAAATAATTTGATTCGGCTGCTAAATTGTAGAAATATGGCCGAATGGAAGTTGCTGTTGCGCATGAGGCGCCCCATTCATCCTCGGGTAGAAATTTCGATCTGCATAAAATGACTTTTGGCCTCTCTTGTGCGGCCGATTTCGTACTCGGCTCCGTGACGATGCCCTTTATTTCCCTACTTGCACACAGCTGGTGGGGTTCCTTTTGCGCCATCCGAGAAAGTTACCGCAAAGAAGATGGCCTCGCCGAGTTCAAATTCGACATTAAGCAACGCGATCTATATGGTGCCCAGGAGCAGTATCTTCGCCATACCACACTTGGCGCGGTCCCCAGCTCACCAAGACTCGATCAGCAACTGATTTCTATCTGGACCCACGAAGCCTCGCGAGCGCTCCGAATGGCGGAGATGCGCGGGCGCATCAGCGCCGACGAAGTAGGCGACTATTTTCCGCGCTGCGTTTTTCGCGGCGACCAGTGGGAAGACGCGAAGCTCGTGCTCGAAGAGCTTCGCTCGCTACGCCATGCCATATTGGGCGAGAGCTCACGGCAAGAGCTACTCGAAGATCTGCAATCTACCGATAGCGGCACCGAAACACTCGCCTTTCTGCGATCTATTCCGCGCGAAGAAGTCGACGCCTACTACGAAAGCCTCTGAAAAGTCCGCGGCATTACACTTTCATCCCGACCTTCTATAACACTAAATAGTCACCATCCAAATATGGTGAACCATAGGCAGCCATATGCTCGAGATCCACTCTCCGGCGCTCAACCCGGCGCCCGCACCCAGCGCAGCCTCCTCAATAAATCCTGAAGCGGATCTCGCAACCGCTACGCTCCCTTCTTCTAGCCGCGCGGCGGAAAAAACAATCGCCTGCGCCACTGAGCGCGGCTCAGTATACGCCAATATGATTCTCTTTGATCCGCAGTCAGCCCGCTATCAACGCCTTGAAGCGAGAATGCGAACGCTCGACCGACGCTATACGGAATATATTGAACAAAAACTCGACGATCTGCCGAGCAAAAATTCACTGCTTGACGCAGCACGTGTCGCCTATGACACGAGCGTCTATCAAACGCTGCGTTCCCGCTTCGTCCGGGCAGGCATCGACCTCGGTGAATCTCAGGGCCGAATTGTCGACCACGAGCGTTTCGAACGCATGCATCAAACAATAGAGACAATGGAAGAGCGCGTGCGCCGCTCCTTGCCCAGCCTTCCCGAAGACCAGCGCGTCCTCGCACAAGAGCTCGGCGCTGAACCGGGCCTGACCAAGCTGCAGCACGCACTGAGAGGTGCGGTCCGGCAGGGGGAGAAGATCGGCATCGAACACCGCATACACGCTGAGGCCGAAGCCGCTCGACTCTATCGCGCGGTTTCGGGCTGGAAGGAACTGTTGCCGAACTGGATGACTTTTTTCAAGCCGTTTCAAACCGTCTGCCATATTTTGCAGCACAAAACGCGCGCGATGATCGGGTACATTGATCAGGCGTATCAAGAGCGCAGCGGGCGGCCACTAAAAGATCAGCTGATCCGCTCCTACGGCAAAACGAGCGGCGCACGTATTGCACAACTGCTTGGCGGGGACGATGCCGCGACAGCAGCCTATTTACTCGCCCAAGAATTGAAGAATTACTTCATCGGCAAGCGCGCAAAGGGCACATCCGCACGTCAAATTTATGAAAAAATCGGGATTAAAGGTCTGCCGCGATTCGAATCGATCCTCGCGCACGAACTTTGCGTTCCACCCACGAAAATTGGCGATTACATCGCCGCACGTATTCCGCCCCGTGACGCGCAAAAATTGCAGGCGCTCCGAGAAGGCGCCCCGCTACGGGAAAAGGCGCTCGATTTGGCCGATATCTTACAGCGGAAGGCGTCGCAGCGGCTCGAGGCACGCACGCTGCTCGGCGAGCTCAACCCGTCGCAAGTCGCCGATTTTGCTCATGCTTATAAGTCAGAAAGTGGGGAAAGCCTGCGACACGCTCTCGAAACCAAGATTGCGCCATCACCCGCACGCGATTTCTGTCTCGCTATAGTCGACCAAGACGAAACAAAAGCGACGGCGGCCCAGCTCAAATGCGCGCTTGAATATCGCGGTGACTGGATCGGCGCTCCCTTTCTGCGTAAGACAGCGGCGGAACGCCAAGCGCTAATCGATACCTACAACTCTGTTTATCACCACTCAGGGAAGGGCGATTTTTGGGGAGATCTGCGCCGTTCTGTTTCACACGAAGATTTCGGCCTTCTTTCGCGTTCCCCCCTCCTGTGCTCATTTCTCGAGAAATTATGGTGGCCCTACACAAACTCCTACCCATTCGTCGAATCGCTGATTCGCCACGGTGAATTAAAGTCGCATGAGCTGCTGCGTTATTTCATGCTCGGCATCGGAACGGACGTGCGCGGCATATACGCGGTGCTATCAAACCGGACACACCGGGAAATTGAGTGCATCTCATCAGCATATGCTGAACACTATCCTCCTGGACCGATTGCGCGCGTACTGGGAAAAGTACCGATAGTACGCAACTATATGCTGCTCGGTGATTTGCGCCACGATCTCCGCGTCGAACTTTCCGGCGATCACGAATTCGACATCTCACTATTTTGCGAAGGGCTTCCCGATACGCGCAATGAACGCCTCATCTGCGCGACGATGTACGACCACCTCATACGGCGTTATGAGCACGAACGCGGCGGGTTACTTATGCGCAACGGCCTGCTCACTGCCATTCGCGGCGACCGCATGGTGCTCAATAATTTGGAGCGAGACTACAATCGAGCTATATCCTTTTATCAACATCACATCGAAAAGCATGATCAGGTCGCGCCCGAGGTGATCAAGCGCTTTTGTACACTGGCCCGGCTCGTGCAGGTACAGGCCGACGCGTATCGGGAGGCAAAGGTCTCTCTTGGGTCACTGATTTTAAATTCGGGAGCATTCATTGGAGCGACACTCGGCGCGACAGCGACGCTCCTCTTTACTTCATTCTCTTTATGGACCGCAGCGCCCGCCTCGGCGTGCGGAAGCCTGCTGTGGCGCTGGGCTCACGGCCGTCTGCTTCTTGGAAACGGATTCGGACGCACCGATGCGACGTTTCAAATGATTCGCGCGTTCGTCGACGGGGCAAGCATCTTTACCATGCGCGCCGGTGTAACTTCCCTAGGAACATTTCTCGGTAATAAGCTTACGAGCGGCGTTGCCAAGAGCGGCTTCAAAACAAGCCTGCACCGCTTCATCCAATCGCTTGAAGAACGGGTCGGCCATCAGGATAAGGCGCGCCACCTCATTGAGCGCGGAGATATATTCGCCTCCGATGAAGAACTGAACCAGCTGCATCAGAGTTTTCTCGAGTCCGTCAAAGCAAACCGCAGCGCCTTGCACGGCAATACTGGCTCGCCGTTGCCGTAACTGCAACGGTCGGAACCCTAGCGGCGACCTGCCGCTTCGGTCGGAGCCGGCTCGAATGAAATGGTCCAGATATTTCCAGATTCGGCGCGCGCTACGGCAGCCGTAATTTTCCTCTTCGCTGTAAATTCAGCGAGCGCGCTCTCGAGTTCCGTGTTTTCGGCGCCTCCGAAGCAGGCGATAATTCCGCCGCTTCGGCACTTACGCTGCCACTGATCGAACGTTTCTAAATACTGCACGCGCGCCTGTCGCTGACAGATATATATCACATCGAAGAACCCGTCAGTAAATAACGTCGCCGCCTGTCCAGCGCTCATCTCAAGTGGCGCGATATATTTGCCGACCCCAGAGCGTTCAATCGCGCTGTGGAAATTTTCTTTGAAGCTTCCCGCGCGCGTCTCGACCACCTCGCGCATATCGCCGCTACTTTTCCAGGTGTCAACACAAAAGATTTGTGCGCCCACGTTACCTCCTTCATCCACTCCAGACGCAACTGCAATTGCCGATATACCAATGCCGCTGCCGAGCTCCACATAGCGCCCGCCGGGCTTGAGCGACTTCCCGAGCGTGAATAGGTAATCGAGGTCGTTGCGGCCATACCGCTCGGTCAAATGATCGAGTGCCGCTGCGAGATACGCTTTTTCCGCCGGAAGCGTGGCGGAAGACTGGTCGATGGATCCGATACGCTCGGTACAGCGGTAGCCTCCCCAAATGAAGCCCTTCCAAATCGTTTCGAAATTTTCGATACGCGCCAGTCCGCGTAGATCGAGCTGCGATTCTGCGCATTCATGCGCGAGCCAGAAATGACTATCGAGAAGCTCCTGAAACTCCTCAGCGCTCGGCGCAAAATCATGCACCATTATGTATTCACCCTCCTCGAGCAGCACC
The DNA here is from genome assembly GCA_964435675.1 of uncultured Bdellovibrionales bacterium. GTDB lineage: Bacteria > Bdellovibrionota_C > UBA2361 > UBA2361 > CAYTAW01 > CAYTAW01. The sequence continues at coordinate 16,482 of CAYTAW010000006.1, read as the reverse complement.
TTGAACTGATTGAATTCGCGCGGTTTGTTGCCGCCATCGCAAAGGATTAGTGTGCGGGCTCCCTGTTTGAACCGCTGCAGGCGTCCTAAAATGTCCGGCGCAAAACAGTCGCCGACGATTTTCTCAAGGCGCTCAGAATATTCGTCCAGATGCGGCGAACGATCTTCAATATCGATCGTAAGAACGCGAGCAGCAGTATGGTCAAGGAGCACCTTAGTCAGACCACCGAAACCGGTGCCGATCTCAATGATAGCGTCGATTTTTTTGTGACTGACGAACGACGCGAGAAAGCTGAGGGCGTTCGGCTTTTGATCAACACGGATATTTTCATAGAGAGAGATGTGCATGCCCATCGCCTCAACACGTGGCACCTCGACGATCGTTCGACCACCCTGCGGCACCGGCGGTGAAATGCGGCGGATTTCGTCGCCAAGGTGATTAAGTATCATGCGCCGATGAAGGTTCCCTATGCGCACGACCGGACGCGCCTCGGGTGAGCGCAGCTTCTCATCGTGAGAAAAAATCACATCGTTTTCACCGCAGATATAGCAGTAGTTCAAGCCAAGCATACGCGCGAGCGCCGCGTGAATACCACTACCAATGTGCGGATGAAGAATTTCCAGGATCTTCACTTGCGGGTTGACCAATGGCAAGTCGAGCATCGCGCTGCCGTGGAAACCGATCACGAATTCAGCATCGGCAAAGAGCTCGACGCGGGCGGCAAACGACAAAGCATCGAGATGCACGCGCTCAAAATTAAACTCGCTGTGCAACTGCTCGTACAGCGCTTCCCATCCGATAACTAACTCGCGCACTCTTTGTTCGGGCGGAGAGAGAAACAGTCGACGTTTCGGGCGCGACGGGAACACATGATGATGCCCTAAGAGCAGAGTGCGCAACACCTCTATGTTCGACTGCCATTCGCTGCGCAGCGATCCACGCGATTGCGACGCAATTCCCGAAACCGCTACCAAAACTTCCGCTTCGATTGCGCTATACTGTTCAAGCGATACGACTTGCTCGGGCATGATACCGAGCTTGCCGAGGGCGTCGAGCTTCATCGCTGTTGGCCTCTCGGAGAAGACCCAGTGTTCGACCGGATCTTTCATGCGCCGCAACACGGCTATGATTGTCGCCATTTCATCGATAAACCACGCGCTTCCACAGCCTTTCATGGCGTAATTCGCTACGATTGCGGCGCGTCCGGCGAGGCGGTGCGGCCTGAGGGGCGGCCTGCCGCTCATCGCCGCGTCCCCTGAACTTAATTCAGGAATGAAGCGGTGCTGCCGGTCGTACACTTCATAAGACACAGCATTCGCAAGTATCAACGCACCCGGCACTTCGTAGAATTCCAGCGGTGTTAGTTCAGTCTGCGCCGAAAACGCCTCGCAAAACGGATGCGTTTGGTTGAGCGTAGGTATGCCCGAAAGGTCGACTACAGAACGGGGCGCGCTCGATATCTGCATCGAGCGCAGCAGATCCTGATCGATTACCGGCACAATGCGTGGTGGAAGCGCGCTCGATATACGATCGTAGTACAAGTCTTTCACGCGATCATACGGTGATCGATCGGATGGCCCCATGCCGCTCGTCGCAATAATGCGTAGGGCGAGCTCATAGCTCGGACGCAGCGCAAAAAGCTGTAGCAAGCAGCGCGCCTTCTCTTGTTGCGCGCCGCACTCACCTGAGACAAACGCCTGCTGAAAAAGAATCAGCTCGCGCAGCGTCTCGGGGAGCGCGGCGTGCGCTAGTAGCCAGAGACCGGTCTGCTGCGCATCGTTAAATTTTTTTCCGGCAATTTGTTTTTGGAAAAGTGCGAGTGCGAGCGCCGCTTCTCCATAACGCACCATCTCGAATGAATCTTGCAGACGCGTCAGATCCTGCGGTCGAGCGAGATCGGGCGCAGGACGGATCGCCTCCGCTAAGTGTCGAAGCCACTGATCATCCAATGGAGAAAACGATCGCGTCATATCAAGCGAAAATTTCTTCGCGTTTTGTTCAATTCCAGTTCACAAAATATCGGAAAATCCCAAGTAGATTCCCTAACTTATTAAGATGGCACGGACTTATGAAAAGCTTCCGAAACATGAGCTTATAAATCGCCGTTTTACATCCACTTCTCTAACGACCTCCATATCTATCTTATTGAAATAATTGCGTTAAATGTTTCGATTGATTTTTACAGCGTGCTCATTAAGTATGAGTTTAGAGAGTTCGAGCGATTTTGAGTGTGCAGCCGCGCTTTCCATCCGCGCCAGCGCCACCCCCAAATTGCGGAGCGTAAAGCGCCAATTGGCTACAGAGAGCGCGCCGCCCGTTTGTTGTTCGCTTTTCGTTTCGCGCAGTTTTTACGTTTTACGTTCTGTTTTTTGTTCGGTGCAATTTTTGTTCTTTCCTGTGTTAGTTCTTGTAAGTGAAAAATAAAAATCTCCATATACACGGAGCGCGGGAAAATAACCTTAAGTCCGTTTCAGTCTCGATACCGCATGACGCAATCGTCGGCGTTACGGGTTTATCGGGCTCCGGAAAATCGTCGCTTGCATTTGATACTGTGTACGCCGAAGGGCAGCGGCGGTATATCGAAACGTTCTCCCCGTATACCCGCCAGTTTCTCGACAAAGTAAAAAAAGCTGATGTCGATCTGATCGAAGGAGTACGCCCGGCGATCGCCATTCAGCAGCGCGTGAAAGTTACTAATTCACGCTCGACAGTCGGATCGATGACCAACATCAACGATTATCTGAAAGTAGTCTGGTCAGCGCTCGCTGAGCCACACTGTCCGGTCTGCGGAGATGAACTCGTCGCCTGGACTAATGAGCGGCTGACTAAAAAATTGGCAGTCGACTTCCGCGACGATGCGCGCACGCATCTGCTCGGGTTCTCAACTGTTCTCGACCAAAAAAAGAAGCAGCGGCGCGCTGAAATTGATCGCTTAGTTCTTCTTGGCTTCAGCCGCTTCTTCAACCCCGCCTCGCGGGAGGTGGAGCTGCTCGAAGAAAGCGAAGAGCCTGCGCTGCTCGACGGCCGCGAACTGCTCGTTGTTCTCGATCGCGTCAAACCGGGACAGTTTAACGCCCGGCGCATCAAAGAGATCATCTCCCAGGCATTTGCGCGTCCTGAGCCGCATCTCGCCGTTATTGCGATTGGGAATAGCGGCTTCGAGAAGCGAATTTTCCGGCCTTTTCCCGAGTGTCAAAAGCACCTTTTTCGTCTCGAGCGTCCTCGGCCGGCTCTATTTTCTTATAACCATCCCTATGGCGCTTGCCCGACCTGCCGTGGATTCGGACGCACGATCGAAGTTGACCGGGAGCTCTGCGTACCAAATCAAAATCTTTCAATTGCCGAGGGTGCCGTACAGTGCTGGACCGGAAAGGGAGCGCGCAATGAATTCCGCGATCTTTTGGCTTTCTGTAAAAAAGAGGGAATTGCTGCCGACGCACCATGGAACACGCTCAGCGCTGCGCAGCAGGAGAGGATATTTACCACCAAGAACAAAGAGTATTGGGGAATTCTTCCGTGGTTCGGCTGGCTAGAAACGAAGACCTATAAGATGCACGTGCGCGTTTTTCTCTCGCGCTATCGAAATCATTTCCTCTGTCCCGAATGCAACGGCAGCCGGCTGCGCCGCGACGCGCTTGCATATCTTGTTGACGGAAAAACGATCGCGCATATCTGGGAGATGCCGATCGAGCATTTAAAATCCTGGATATCCGCGCTGCGTAAGACCCACAAAAATCAAAACACCTTGCCACGCGAACTATTCGAGGCTCTCGCGGCAGTCGACGCGCGTCTCGAATACCTTGTCGATCTCGGACTTCCCTATCTCACACTCGATCGCCAAGCGCGCACGCTCTCCGGAGGCGAAACGCAGCGCGTAAATCTCGCTGCCGCGATCGGCAGCAATTTGACCTCGACGCACTTCGTCCTAGACGAACCTTCGGTCGGCCTTCATCCTCGCGACAGCAGACGCTTGATTCGCTCGATTCGGCGTTTGCAGCAAAAAGGTAATAGCGTGCTCATCGTTGAACACGATCTCGAGTGTCTCGAAGCCGCAGACCATATTGTAGAAATAGGACCAAAAGCGGGAGTGAATGGTGGCGAGGTCGTTTATTCAGGCAGTCGTGCAGAATGGCGCGGCATCGAGCGTTCCGCGCCGCCCCTTTCGGATGCGCCAACGAGCGAGTCTTCACTACGCATTGAAGGCGCTCGTGCGCGCAACCTTAAAAAGATATCAGTTGAAATTCCATTGCACCGTTTTGTCTGCATTAGCGGTGTGTCAGGGAGCGGCAAGAGCACGCTCACCCACGAGGTACTTTTTATGTTTTACCAACAGAAAAGATCGGGGCAAAAACCAAGCGCCGAGGTAACCGGAATTTCAGGCCTCGAGGGCATCGACGACATGGTGATCATCGACCAGGCCGCCCTTTCCAAGACGCCCCGAGCAAATATCGCCACATACGCCGGAATTTGGGAGAGTATTCGTACCTTGCTTGCCGCCACCCCGACCGCTGAGCGGCGCGCGCTGACGAAATCGTCGTTTTCATTCAACGTCGATGGGGGCCGTTGTCCCCACTGTAAAGGCGCCGGATTTGTTCGCGAGGACATGCAGTTTTTGAGCGACGTATTTATCCCTTGCGAAGTGTGTCTCGGAAAACGCTTTCAGCCGGTCGTGCTCGAAGTACAGTACCAAGGCTATAGCGCCGACCAGCTTCTCGGATTGAGCGTTGACGCGTGCGCGAAGCTCTTCGCCGACGTGCCCGCTATCGCCGAACCGGCGCAGATGCTGTCATTGCTCGGGCTAGGTCATCTGAGTATTGGTCATCCGCTGAGCGAACTATCGGGCGGCGAAGCGCAACGCCTCAAGCTCGTGCCATATGTCGACAAGAACACCCGTGCCAACTCGCTCTTGATCTTCGATGAGCCGACTACCGGACTCCATTTGCGCGACGTCGAGCGGCTAATCAAATTGTTCACGGTACTGCTCGAGCGGGGGAATTCGGTACTTTGCATCGAACATAATCTCGAGGTTTTGGCGCGCTGCGATTGGCTGATTGATCTTGGCCCTGAAGGAGGAAGCGGCGGCGGAGAAATTCTCTGTGCGGGTCGGCCCGCACAACTGCTACAAAAAAAGTCCCTAAAATCAGAAACGATCGAATATATGCGCGAATATATCGATAGCGCGCAGCGTAAATCCGCGTCCGCCGCAACGCAATCGGCGCATGAAGCAGCCGATGCCATCATGATCAACGGCGCACGCGAGCACAATCTCAAAGATGTGTCGCTTGAGGTGCCCCTGAACACGCTTGTCGCTTTTACCGGTGTTTCTGGGTCGGGAAAGTCGACTATCGCCAAAGATATCATTTACGCCGAAGGCCAGCGTCGCTACCTCGACTGCCTTTCGCCGTACGCCCGGCAGTACATCAAAGAGTTGAAACGCCCAAACGTACTTTCGATCGACAATATTCCGCCGACAATCTGCGTATACCAGCACACCTTTCAACCATCCGCGCACTCAACAGTCGGCACAATGTCCGAATCCTACAATTTTCTACGCCTGCTCTTTTCAAAGATCGGCGTTCAGCACTGCCCCGACCATCCGGATCAACCGATTACACCCGCGTCAGCGCTTGATATTGCACGCAACATCAAGGCGATTGACGCGGAATCGGTGCGCATTCTGGCTCCGGTTATTAAATCGAAAAAAGGGTTGCACAAAGACATTTTCGAGCGTGCGCAGCGCTCCGAGATTTCCGAGGTGCGCGTCGATGGGATATTCGCCAGTCCGACGCGCTTCGAAAAAGGATTGGTCAAATCGCGCGCGCATACGATTGAATTTGTAACGGCAAAGTTCAATCCAAAGCGCATGACCGCTGAGCTTATTCAAGAAGCGGTACTGCAAACGCTTGGTTTGAGCGGCGGCACCGTGCTCGTTCACGCCGATAAGCGCGAAATTTTATTCAGCAGCGAGCGCGCCTGCCCCATTTGTCAGCAAGGTTTCTATAAACCGGACCCGGAAGACCTGTCGTTTAGCTCTAAACGCGGCGCGTGCCCCGTATGCGGCGGCAGCGGTCTGCAAAAGAATGGCACTTCGTGCTCTTCATGCTCAGGCATGCGGTTGCAACCGATGGGACGCAGCATTCTTCTTGGCGGCTTGAATATTACCGAACTATCGCGCCGACGCCCTGAGCAGATTGTGCAATTTCTTCGAGAGCTCGATTTGAGCGATTCGGCACATTCGCTGGCGCAGCCTATTTTTCGCGAACTTTTCTCGACGCTCGATACGCTGGCACGCATGGGCCTCGGCTATCTTGCGCTTGATCGCGATTGCGCAACGCTTTCAGGTGGTGAATTACAGCGGCTCCGGCTGGCGACCGCAATTGGCTCACCCCTTGCCGGAGTTCTTTATATATTCGACGAGCCGAGCATCGGACTTCATCCGCTCGATAATCAACCAGTGATCAAGTCAATCAAAGGTTTAAAAGACCAGGGGAACTCAGTCGTAATTATCGAGCACGATCCCGAAATGATTCTTGCCTGTGATCACGTCATCGATATAGGTCCGGGCGGCGGGCAAAATGGCGGCACCGTGGTTTTTAGCGGAAGTGCCGAGGAATTTGCCGCTGCCGATACGGAGACTTCGCGGCAGCTGCGCCGCGATCACTATAGCTACTTCAGCGAGCAGAACGCAGACAAGGCGATGCACCATCTCGACATTACCCACGGACAGCGCAACAATATAAAGAACCTTTCCCTTTCTATCCCTCTACAGCGCATGGTCGCAATCGCCGGCGTCTCAGGAGCCGGAAAAAGCTCGCTGGTGCACGGCATAATCGGCGAAACGCTGCAGCTCGGCAGCAAAAAAGGCGAGGTCTATACGCACGGCAAAACCACCATCCACAGTTCGTTACCGATAAAGTCGGTGCTTACCATAGACCAAAAACCGATCGGTGCCAATTCGCGTTCAACGCCCGCATCCTACCTCGGCATCTGGGATGAAGTACGTAAGCTTTTTGCCGCGATGATTGAGGCGAAATCGCGAGGCTGGACGCAGAGCTTCTTCTCCTACAACACCGGTAAAGGACGGTGTCTCGAATGCAAAGGGCTGGGCGCGATAAAGTTCGAAATGAACTTTCTGCCCGACTCGCTGATTGAGTGCGAATCATGTCAAGGAAAGCGTTTCAATGAAGATGCGCTCTCTGTGCTCTTCAACGAAATGACTATCTCGGATGTGCTCAATCTGACATTCGAGCAGGCCCTTCCGCTCTTTGCGCACCACCGCCGCATCCACCACGCCCTGCATCACGCCTGCGAGTTGGGCATCGGCTACTTGAGTCTTGGCCAAAGCTCGACGACGCTCTCTGGTGGCGAGAGTCAGCGCGTTAAGCTGGTGGCGGAAATCAGCACGCCAAAGAAGGATCATACGCTCTATATATTCGATGAGCCGACAGTCGGGCTGCATAAGGCCGATGTCGCCAAACTTTCGAAGGTGTTTCGCGCATTGGTAGCCCACGGACATTCGCTGCTCATTATCGAACACGACAGCGACATTATTCGTGCGGCAGACCATGTGATCGAGCTCGGCCCGGAGGCCGGCGAGGCGGGCGGCACCGTGATTTATCAGGGCGCACCGCGCGATCTCTATAGCGCCGCAACTCCGTGGGGTGCGATAATGAATGCGGCCGAGGGCGCGAAGGCGGTGTTGAACTATTGATCGCCGCAAGGTACTCTTGAGCGGCCTATGAACCGCAGCTCGGCCGGCAGCACCACGCTCCCTTTCGTTCCCCGCTATCCGCTTCGCGCCCGTTCGCTGTTTGTCATCGCAGCCGCAAACCTTCTTGCGCTTTTTGTCCTGCGCGCCGATCTTCTCCTTTCGTTTAACCGTGATTTAATCGGCGGATATAGCGGCGACGGCGGTCTCTATTTCTGGCTCTTCCGCCTGCACGCGCAGTCGGCGCACGGCTGGTTTGATTCGAACGCGCTTTTTCCCTACTCGTTGACGGTTGCCTGGAGCGATAATTTTATTTTACCGGCGCTCTACGGGCGCGTATTTCTAACGCTCGGCGCTTCCCCGCTCGCCGCGTACAACGCGACAATCCTCTCGGCGATGCTGCTAACCGGTATTGCCACCAGTGCGCTCGTCTACCATCTCTGCGGCGATCTGATGAGCGCAAAATTCAGCGGTGTACTGTTCATGGGCTCGGCATACCTTTCGGGAGTAATCGGCCATCCCCAGTTGGAATTTGCCTTCTGGATGCCGCTGGCGCTCGACTGCCTTTTCTCTTTTCTGCACAGCCGCCGCGCGCGAAGCGCCATACTATTCGGGCTCTGCATCTGGGGCGCCTTTTTGACCACGGTTTATTTCGCTATATTCAGCGCGCTATTGGGCGCAGTTCTGCTAATCGGCGTGTTTCTCCTCCGCCCGGCAGCGCTCTCACGTGCCGAGTGGGTTCGCCTCGCGGCTTTTTCCGCTCTGGGCTCCCTACCACTTGCGGGTCTTTTGCCACCATATCTGGCCGTGCAAAGCACTTTTGGAGAGCGTCATCTGTACGAGCCGTATTTTTTTTCGGCCTCCCTGCGCTCTTTTCTTTCGAGCGCTAGCCAATCGCTTCTCTATAGCTGGAGTGCCGCGTGGGCTCCTGAAGAGGCGCGCTTTTTTAGTGGCTTTCTCCCGCTCGCCCTGATGATTCCGCTCGCGCGCCGTCTTGGCGCGACGCCGCAACTGGTCAAAAGCGGCGCACTCTTTGCTGCGCTCGTGGTCCTCTGCGCACTTTTTTCGGCCTTTGAACGGCATAGAATTTTTGAACTTGCCGCGGCGCTGCTTTCGTATGCGGCTATTGGTGCCGGAGGATACTTTCTCATGCTGCTCGGGAGAAGCGAGCGAACACTTGGCGCTGAATACCTTACCGCGCGTTCGCTTGCCGCGCTTCTTTTCTTTGTTGCCGCAATCTTTCTTTTGCTTTCGCTCGGCCCCCTCGGAAATCCTGCAGAAGGCGACTGGGCAATAGGTTTTTATCGGCTGTGCTACGAACTGATTCCGGGCTTTTCCGCGCTGCGCGCCATTTGCCGCATAGGAATTCTCTGGCTTTTAGCGAGTTCGTTACTCGCTGGACTCGCACTGCACTATCTCCAAAAGCGCACCGCGCACGCACCCCGCTGGTTTGCGCTCGCGTACGTTATTTTCCTCCTTGAAAATGCCGTTTACCCTCTCACGAAAGAGCCAATTCCTCCGATGCCGCCAATCTTCGCTGCGCTTGCCCAGCGCGCAGCGCCACGATTTGTAACGATCTCGCTCCCCTATAGCGGCGCGCTTAACGAATTCAAGGAGATTGCGCGTTGGCGCGAATTTGCGCGCATCAATGTCAGCGTCATGAATTGGTCGCTCGATTCCGGACTGAATACGATTAATGGGTACAGCGGACAACAAACTAAGCTGACAAAAGAGTTGCCCCGCGCGCTCTACAATTTTCCAGATGCACGCTCGATCGACGCGCTCAGTGCGTTTGCGGGATTAAAGTACATAACTTATCTGCCACGCTTCATCGAAAATTTCTCCGCCCAGGACTTTGAGCGCAAACTCGAGCAATTCAAGGGCGATCTAAAAGTTATCGAGAAGGACGCAGAGGGCAACTACTTAATAGAACGAAAGGGTGAGCGCTCCCTTGATGCCGAGTTTTCACTGCTCGTTCCCTCCCGGCCGCATCGCAATCTGATGCTGCAGCTGCGCACAAAGAGCGTCGGCATCCCGCAAACCGTCGGCATACTTATTGACGAGCTCTTCGAGCAGTCGCCATATTATCATATCACCATTGACGGAGACGCTATGTTTCACTGGTATTCGCTGCCATTGCCTGCAGGCGAAAGTTCGGTACGGCCGCAGCGAATATCCTTTCGCGGCGGCGAGCAAATTTTGCTAGGGGAAAGCCTCCTCGAAGAGGTTTCTCAGGGCGGCCGAACGGCTCAAAATACTAAATAATTTCAGAAGATTACCGCGGAAGCGCTTACTGTCGTGCGCCTTCCGGAACTATGCTATTCTGACGGGCGCACGGCGCAGAGCGCCGCCTTTTTTAGGTTGAACGCCATGAAGCACATCACCGCATTCGCCGCGCCATTTCTATCCACGCTGTATCTATCCACTCTGTTTCTGTTCACCGTGTTTCTGTTCATCGTGTTTCTGTTCACCCTGTCACTTCTTACCGTTACTCCAGCTGCGTTAGCAAACACAGCTAGCGATGAGCCGCATGACGAAATTCCAGGCGCGAACGCGCGTCCGCAAATCGTCAAGGTGACTCCATCCGGTATTGTTCCACACGAACTGAATATGCAGCAGTCCGACAGCGTCGTTTTTTTCTATAACAATACCGTCGACGATCTTATATCTCTCGAAATCGACTTCGGCAAAAACGCAGTGCACTGCTCGGCTGCAGTCAAAATAATTAAAGAGCCCGGACTAGCACGCACGCGCAAACCGTTTGGCCCGAAAGAATTTGCCTCAACCTGCTTCCATGAGAAGGGACGGTATCCGTATAAAGTATTCACCTCACAGAAAGGCAAGGCGCCGCTGAGCGGCACGGTGATCGTACAATGAGCCGCGCACTTCAATTGTCGTTTCTGTTTTCACTTAGCGCGCTCCTTTCGGCGTGCGGGCCAAAAGCCGAGATAAAGCCCGGCTTCCAAGATTTGCGTGTCGGCACATTGGCGATATTGCCGGTTATCGACAAGTCCGAACTACCTCAAGATCAAGTCGCTGCGGCGTCACTCGGCATTTCTCAAGAATTCCGTAACGCCGGATTTCTCGTGCTTGACGATACCATTACGCAGCGCATCTGCCCGATCATGCCTTGCGCCGATCAAAAGAAACTCTTCGATGAGTATCTCGTCGACGCCGTCGTGCAGCTGACGATCGATTCTAAAACACAGGCCAATGTCTTGGCTGGGTACTACAATGACATTTCAGGATCGCTCGCGCTCGTTGACAAAAACGGTCAGGAAATTGCGCGAGTTACCGGAACAGAGCGCGAAAAAGGCGGCTTGTTATTTAACACCGGGCAGATATTACAGGGATTGATCCAGCAGTCTCGCAATGAAGGGGCAGCAAAACTGCTCAATGCATTCTTCCGTAAATTGGTCGCTCAGATCCCGTCTCCGGCATCAGCCGAGGCCCGTAACAGCGACGCCATAGCAGTTGCCATTAAATCAATCGACACGCGTGTAACCGGAGCTGACGAGCGCGAAATATGCGTCTCAGCCACACCGCGCTCTCTCGCCTTTCTCGTATTTGGTAAAGTGAAGTCGAGTCTCCAGGAAGTTTCGCCCGGACGCTACTGCCGCCAATTCTTTTTGAACGCATCGTTCGGCTCAAATGACGCCGAAGTCGAAGTTCGGTCGCCGTACGGAAATTCAATACGCACCTCCCTCGCTCTCGCCGATAGCGGGGCGTGCGATGTGGGTGGGCAAGTGGCCTTGAGCGCCAGCGCCGCCGGCGCACAAACTATTACCTTCTCCTGCCCCGCCGCCGGCGCACGCTATATCATATACAAAGCCCAGGATGATCTGCCCACCTACTCCAAAGTCGGAGAGGTGAGCAGCATGAGCTGGACTGACAGCAGCGTGAAAAGCGGTGCCGACGTTCAATATGTGATTATCGCAAGAACTGCCCGCGGAGATCGCTCGCTGCCGGTATTTTTAGAACCAACGGAAGCCGCACCCACGCCGGGTGCGCAGAAAAAAGGATAGTCGGAATGAATCGAATAGTATCCGCATTATCATGCATCGTTCTCGCTGCGCTGCTGAGCGCATGCTCCGGCACCTATAAGTATACGATTGATTTTGATCGAAATTATCCGCTGCGCGTCGCTGTGCTCCCCTTTTATCAGGTTGATGCAAGCGGGGCTTTCGTTCAAGATAATGGTTCAATTCTAATTGACGCGCTGCCTGCGTTTTCCGACGCTGAAAAGGAGCCGCCGCCCGAATTCCTGCGCAAACTCGTACAGAGCGAAATTATCGGAACGGCAATCGATCCCATCACGCCGATTATCGTCGATCGCAATTTAAGTCACAGCGGCTTGACTAAGCCGCGAAGCCTGGACCTTGATATCGAACGCATCATTAAAATGCCCCCGAAAGAATTATGTACGCGCATTTTTTCTTGTGACGCCGTGCTCTACGGAAAAGTTACCAATTGGGACCGCAGCTATTACGGCATACAGGCGGTGAGCACGGTCGGCTTTGAATTGAAGCTCGTCTCGGCTAAATCCGGCAAGGTGCTTTTTGAAACGATAGCGAAAGACTCCGACGGACGTGGAATTTTGAAAGGACCGACCGGGTTTTCTGACCTCGTCGTGGCCCCTCTTTCCGGACTCGACAATTCGGTAATTACCGATCTGGCGAAAAGAGTGGTGCAAAAGGCGGTTGAGCCATTGAAAATGCCCACCAAGGAGCAACTCGAGGAGCGGAGCCCCCCCTCAATTTTTGCCGCTACTCATGACGCGTTCTCGGGAACTCTCAAACGCAATCAAACGTTAACGGCCCTTGTCTTCGCAACGTCGGCAGCGACAGCCACGCTCTCTATTGGAAACGCCGTTAAGGATATCCCGCTTATCGAACGCAGTCCCGGACACTATGTCGGCGAATATCATCCCGCAGCGACCGATTCCTTTGTCAACGCGCCGGTGAAAATCGTGCTTATCGACAAGCTTGGCCGACGCGCTTCACAGATCATCGGGCGCGGGGAGATCACGCTTCAATGATCGACGCGAGTCCTCGGCACCGCGCTTGCTTTTATTCCGCAATGATTCTTCTGCTTTTAGTATGCGGTGGTTGCTTCCTTAAACCTGCGTCGCCGGGTGATTCTGCCCTTCGCGTCGTCGACCTCGACGCTCGTGAGAGCGGACTCGATCAACACTTCGGTCGGTATACAATGCTTTTTCTTTGGGCATCATGGTGTCCTGAATGCGTGCTCGAGCTCGGAAGCTTGAATTTAGTTCAGAAAAAACTCACCGGCAAAGGAATCAAAATCATTGCGGTGGCCGTGCAGGACGAACTTGATGCGGTAAAGGAGCTTCCGCCAGTACAGTCAGCAGCCTATACCGTGCTTCTCGACCAAAAAAACCGGCTCAAGGAACGCTATCCGGTAAGCGAACTTCCAACCGCGTATCTACTCGATTCGAATGGCAACTCGGTGCCACTCATTGACCCCGAAGATAATATCGTCAAGAAAAAAGTCGTTGGATTTAAAGAGTGGCAATCTGCCGCCGGTATCGACGCGATTATTCGCTCGACCGAACTCAAGTAGCGCTATTTACTGGAAGCGCTGATAGACTGAAAAAGCGCAGAAGCGGTTTCAGCCTTCTCGGCGAGCTGGCGCGCGATAATCGCTTCTTCAATGGTCAGCTTCAGCGACTGGCGAATCTCTGCCGCGGCGCGGCCTTCATTGAAGTCAATATTTCCATCCACGATGATTACCCGCCAGACGAGCGCCAGCAGCTCCTTGCGCTGATCGAGAGAAAAGCGGGCGCCGACATCCGTTAGGAGCTTCTGACGGCGCGCGGCGTCTCCGCGCAAAAGTTCGGTGACTTCGAGCAAGTGGCCAACTTCACCGCCATCCAACCCGAACTGAGCGAACATCGAGCTTGATATCCTCTCAATCTCCGCTGCGGCGATTCCGCCCCCCGAGTGCGCTGCTTCAAGCAGCGTTGCCATGACGGCGATGCGCAAATATTCTGGGGTAATCTCTCCCCCCGGAAGCCGATCGAGAAAAATTTCTGTATTCATTTTTTTCCTGTTAACCGTTCACGTAATCGTATTTCAATTGCGTCGATGAATTCCTGCGTGGTCAGATAACTACTGCGCGGCGGCTCGGCGCCATGTATGCAGAGCGCAAGATCTTTAGTCATCTTACCGCTTTCAACGGTCTCGATGCAGATCGCTTCGAGTAGTTCAGCGAATTGAATGACTTCTGGGGTGCTGTCGAACCGGCCACGGTGCATTAATCCGCGCGTCCAGGCAAATATTGAGGCGATCGGATTTGTAGAGGTCTCTTTACCCTGCTGATGGAGCCGGTAATGCCGCGTCACGGTGCCGTGCGCAGCTTCCGCTTCAACCGTTTTACCGTCTTCAGTCATCAAGACCGAAGTCATCAATCCGAGCGAACCGAATCCCTGCGCAACGCTATCTGACTGAACGTCGCCGTCGTAGTTCTTACAAGCCCAAACGAAACCACCCGAAGACTTCATCGCGTACGCCACCATATCATCAATTAATCGGTGCTCGTACCAAATTCCAGCTGCTTTAAATTTATCAACAAACTCCGCATCGTAAATGCGCTGGAAAATATCTTTGAATCGTCCGTCATAAACCTTTAAAATTGTGTTCTTGGTCGATAGATATACCGGATACTTTTTCGACAACCCATAATTTAGAGAGCTGCGGGCAAAGCTCTCAATCGATTCGTCGAGATTGTACATCCCCATCGCCAAGCCAGCGCCCGGAAAGGTGAAGACTTCATGCTCTATCGGAGCCCCGCCGCCTTCTGGCTCAAATCGCATAGTGAGCTTTCCCTTTCCCGGTATGATGAAGTCGGTAGCCTTATATTGATCACCGAATGCGTGACGACCGACGACGATTGGCTGTGTCCAGCCACCTACTAACCGCGGCACATTCTTGCAAATGATCGGTTCGCGAAAAACCGTGCCACCAACGATGTTGCGAATGGTGCCGTTCGGCGATTTCCACATCTTTTTCAAATTAAATTCTTTAACGCGCGCCTCGGCGGGTGTAATCGTCGCACACTTGATACCGACGCCATATTTTTTAATCGCTTCGGCAGATTCTATGGTTACGGCATCGGCAGTGGCGTCACGATTCTCGACCGAGAGGTCGTAATATTTGATATCAATGTCAAGAAAGGGAAGGATCAACTTCTCTTTGATAAGCTTCCAAATAATTCGAGTCATCTCATCGCCGTCGAGATCGACAACTGGATTGGCCACCTTAATTTTTTGCATACTTTTCCTCTGATGGGCGAGCGTTTAACGCTGCGCAATCGCCTGCAGCACCACCTTACCGTCTTTTACCACGACTTTAAAGGATACCTTTTTGCCGCCTGTTTTCTGCTTCAGCTCTTTGGTGCGGCGCACGACCGATTGCTGAAAATCCTTATAGTCCAACCGCTGCGCCTTTCCGCTAACCGTTTCCAGCGCAATCTGGTAACTCTGAAAAAGCTCACGCAGAGCCTTCTCGGCTTTCCCCGCCTTAGTCTCAAGCCGCCTTTCTTCCTGCTCGATTTGCTCGCGCAGGTTCGCCTTATACACATCCTTATGGTACGTGCCGGCATCACGCGCTTGAAACACTCGCTGCCAATAGGTTGCCAACGTTTGATAGCGTGTGCGCATGGCGCGCACCTTAAAGTTGAGCGCCGAATTTTTCATTGAACCATTGGACAGATCCTGTAGTTGACGGCGCACTACCTGATGTAATTTATCTGGGGGGAGTTTAAGCGAGCCGCTAAAAAACTGTTCGTACTGAATGCGTAAATCTTCTATTCTTCCCTCGATTTCCATAATAAGCAGCCGGGTATCCGCCACTGAGTGCGCAGAATCATCCCTTTTATTGTCATTTCCTTCGGGTTTTTTGATCATGCCAAAAACACACCAACCATTTGAAATTACTTAATTTATAAATTGATGAGTCGCTCACTAAGCGCTGATTGTGCAATCTTTTTCCCCTCCGCTATAGTATCGGGCAGCCGTGACGCTAATATGAGAGAATTTAATGAAAAATTCTGACCCCATAGCCATTATCATCCTCGCCGCCGGGCTTGGAAAACGCATGCAATCCGATACCGCCAAGGTAATGGTCGAAGCCGACGGCGCACCGATTCTCGATTATGTGGTAACCGCCGCCCTGGAGCTTCATCCCGAACGGATTGTTGTCGTAACCGGTTATCAGCGCGAACGCGTCGAAGCGCATCTCGCCGAACGTTTCGGCAAAGAGTGTGCCGAACAAAAGATCAGCTGCGCATTCCAAAAAGAACAGCGTGGCACCGGCGATGCGGTCAAAGCCGCGCTTCCCAATCTCGAGGGGTTCACCGGCTCCGTTATGATTCTCTACGGAGATATTCCACTAATCCGCAGCAAAACACTGCAAACGCTCTATGGCGCACATCATCATGAGAATGCAACGGTAACGCTGCTATCGGTGCGCACGGCTCATCCCGCGCAGTACGGACGAATCATGCGCGATGCAAGTGGACGCGTTCAGGCGATAAAAGAATTTAAAGATTGCAGCGAAGAAGAGCGCCTGGTGAACGAAATCAATTCAGGCATTTATGTCGTTGATTCCGCCTTTCTTCCCGGCGCCGTTTCTCGCCTCAAAAATGAAAACGCGCAAAAGGAATTCTATTTTACCGATGTCGTCGCTCAGGCGTCTCAGGAAGGGCAGACGCTCGGCTGTCTCGTTCACTTCGATCTCTCCGAAGTCCAAGGC